>JBBSSC010000142.1:0-6184 GCA_038242465.1 Propionibacteriales bacterium
ACGGGAAGCTAGTTCCGGGCGTGGGAAATTTCCCGCGCCCGGAAATGGGGACCCTTGCCAGCGTGGTAAACCGACGCCTCAGAGTTTCTCGCGCCAGCGGTGGGTGATGGGGACGCGTCGGTCGCGGCCGAAGTTGCGGTGCGAGACCTTGGGTCCCGGCGGGTACTGACGACGCTTGTACTCCGCGCGGTCGACCAGGCCGATGACCCGCTCGACGAGCGCTGGGTCGAAACCCTCCGCGATGACGTCGGCCGAGCCGAGATCGCGCTCGACATATGCGTCGAGCACCGCGTCGAGCAGCTCGTACGGGGGCAGTGAGTCGGAGTCGAGCTGACCGGGACGCAGCTCGGCCGATGGCGGTTTGCTAATGGTTTCCTCGGGGATCGGCGGCGTCTCGCCCCGCTCGGCGGCCTGCGCATTGCGCCACGTCGCTAGCTCCCATACAAGTGTCTTGGGAACGTCCTTGATCGGCGCATAGCCCCCGACCGCATCGCCGTAGATCGTCGAGTAGCCGGTCGCGAGCTCGGACTTGTTGCCACAGGCGAGGACGAGGTGACCGTGCTGATTCGACAACCCCATCCAGATGACGGCGCGGATGCGGGCCTGCAGATTCTCCTCCGCGAGTCCGTCGAGGTGTAGTGCCTCTTGGTACTGGTCGAAGATCGGCGCGATCGGGACGGTCTGCAGTGTCAGGCCCGTGCGACGGGCCTGCTCGGCGGCATCGTCCTTGGAGTGCTCGCTCGACCACGCGCTGGGATTGGAGACGCCGAAGACCTTATCGGCGCCGAGTGCATCGACCGCGATCGCGGCGACGAGGGTCGAGTCGATGCCGCCCGACATCCCGAACAGCACCGACGAGAAGCCGTTTTTGTGTACGTAGTCGCGCAGCCCTGTGACGAGTGCGGTCCAGATCTCCTCGAGGCGGGGCATCCGCTCGCGGTGCACAGGCGGATGGGCCTCATACGCCGCAAAAGGCTCGGAAGAGATGATCGTGCGTTTGATGGCCAAACCGCCGAAACGCTCCTCGGCGCCGGGCATCGCCGTCGTGGCGGCAGGCAGGTCGAGGTCGACGACCAGCAGCTCGGGTTCGAACTGTCCGGACCGTCCCAGCACCTCGCCGGTCTGGTCGACGACGATCGAGTCGCCGTCGAAGACCAGCTCATCCTGTCCGCCGACGAGGTTGACGTAGGCCAGCGCGCATTCACCCTCGCGGGCGCGACGTGAGCACAGCTCGAGCCGCACATCGTCCTTGTCGGCCTCATAGGGCGAGCCGTTCGGTACGATCAGCAGCGCCGCCTCGGCAGCCTTCGCCGCGGCCGACGGACCATCTCGCCACAGGTCTTCGCAGATCGCGAGCGCGATGTCGATGCCGCCGACCTGGATGACGTTGATCGTGTGGCCCGGGACGAAGTTGCGGATCTCGTCGCCGACGCCGTAGTTCCAAAGATGGTGCTTGGCCTGACGGGCAACGATGCGGCCGCGGTACATCACGGCGACCGAGTTCAGGGGCGCATTCTTCGGGATGCCGAGCCCCTCGGGTGCGTCTTCGGCCTGGTCGAGGAATCCGACAATCGCGACGAGATCGCCGCAGCCCTCATCCTGCAGACGTGTCGCGAGCGCCTCGGCGCCGGCGCGCGATGCCTGGATGAGCGAGGCTCGCATCGCGAGATCCTCGATGGGATAGCCCGTCAGCATCATCTCAGGGAACGCCACGATGTGCGCGCCCTGAGAGACGGCCTCCTTGCAGTTCTGGACGACAAGGTCCGAGTTGCCGGCAAGATCGCCGACGGTGGCATTGACTTGGGCTAGGGCGAGACGCAGCTGAGGCACGTCGTGATCGTATCGCTCACCCGCCTGCCCCCTGAGTGTGACGTTTGCGAGCGGCGGGCCGCGGGAGAGCGCGCTGAAACGTCACACTCAGCGGGAAATGCTTTTGTAACAATCGGCATGGGACACTTCAGCCATGGGAAAACAGGAAGACTTCGTCCTGCGCGCGCTCGAAGAGCGTGACGTTCGTTTCGTACGTCTGTGGTTCACAGATGTCCTGGGATCCCTGAAGTCGGTGGCCATCGCGCCGGCCGAGCTTGAGGGTGCCTTCGCGGAAGGTATCGGCTTCGACGGCTCGGCGATCCAGGGCTTCGCTCGTGTGCATGAGGCAGACATGCTCGCGATGCCCGATCCGTCGACCTTCCAGATCCTGCCGTGGCGCGGCGAGACACCAGCCACCGCGCGCATGTTCTGCGACATCCTGATGCCCGACGGCACGCCGTCGTACGCCGATCCGCGCCACGTCCTCAAACGTGCACTGCAGAAGGCTGCCGAGGCCGGCTTCACGTTCTACACGCATCCCGAGATCGAGTTCTTCTTGTTCAAGGGCAAGCCCGACAAGGGTGACCGCCCGGTCCCGGTCGACGACAGCGGCTACTTCGACCACACGGCGCAGGGCGGCGGCCAGGACTTCCGTCGCGAGGTCATCACGATGCTCGAGAACATGGGCATCTCGGTCGAGTTCAGCCACCACGAAGGCGGTCCGGGTCAGCAGGAGATCGACCTGCGATACGCGGATGCGCTCTCGACGGCCGACAACATCATGACGTTCCGCACAGTCGTCCGCGAGGTCGCGCTGAGCCAGGGCAAGTGGGCCTCGTTCATGCCCAAACCGTTCACCGAGCATCCCGGATCGGGCATGCACACGCACGTCTCGCTGTTCGAGGGCGACGAGAACGCGTTCTACGAGGCCGGCGCGGAGTACCAGCTGTCGCAGACAGGCCGCGCATTCATTGCCGGCGTGCTTCGCCATACCCCGGAGATCACGGCCGTCACGAACCAGTGGGTCAACTCCTACAAGCGCCTCGCCGGCGGCGGAGAGGCCCCCAACTACGTCTGCTGGGGCCACAACAACCGTTCCGCGTTGATCCGCGTGCCGATGTACAAGCCGCACAAGGGCAACTCGGCGCGCGTCGAGAACCGTGCGATCGACTCGGCCTGCAATCCCTACTTGGCGTTCGCGCTGATCCTGGCTGCGGGACTCAAGGGCATCGAGGAGAAGTACGAGCTGCCGCCCGAGGCCGAGGACGATGTCTGGTCGCTGTCGGAGAATGAGCGCAAGGCCATGGGCATTTCGCCCCTGCCGCGCAACCTCGACGAGGCGATCCGCACGATGGAGGCCAGCGAGCTCGTGGCAGAGACGCTCGGCGAGCATGTCTTCGACTTCTTCCTGCGCAACAAGCGAGCCGAGTGGCAGGACTACCGCTCGCAGGTCACGCAGTTCGAGATCGACCGCCTCATGCCGATGGTCTGAGCTGGCTCTCGGCTCAGCGCTGCGTCGTCAATACTGTGCCCGCCACAGCTCGCCGCGGACGCTCGGCAGGAATGGATAGTCGGCCAGCTGGCCCTGAGCGACGAGCTCGTCGACCACGACGAGTGCCTCGGCCGGACCGCGCCCCATCGCGGCGGCGACCGCGCGGTTCAGCTCGATGGCAGGCGAGGGCGTCAGGTGTCCGAGCGCTTCGTACAGCGCGATGATCTGCTCCCAGTCGGTGTCATCGGTCGAGGACGCGGATCGCGTGGCAGGCGGCGATACGGGCTTGCAGGGCGTACGCACCGCGTCCTCGGCAGATCGCATCCGCGCGGGCCAACGCCGCGCGCCCCCGCCGGATCTGCAGGTGGTCCCACCGCGACCGATCCTGATTGGCGAGCAGGACGGGTTTTCCTGCGGCATCGATCCGGGCGGCGAAGCGCGAGGCCTGCAGCTCCAGCAGGGCGAGCAGCGCGTGCGCATCGGGCTCGTCGGGCATCATCGCCGCGACGATACGGGTCGACTCGATGCGCCAGACGCCCTCGACCCGCCGGCGTGCCGAGGCGGCGGACTCATCGTCCGCCGCTCCCGTGAGGTGCCCGTGGTTCATCCGGTAGGGTCAGCCCCCGACGGGCTTGTCACTGCCGAGCTCTTCACGCCACTGGTACTCCTTCTGGATGTACTCATTGGACTGGTCGAACTCCTCGGTCTCGGTGACCCGGCGAACCTCCAGCCGGGTACCCGGGCCTAACGGGCAACGGGTGGCCCACTCGACGGCCTCCTCCTTGGTCGAGGTCTCGATCATCCAGAAGCCGTTGAACAGCTCCTTGACCTCGGCGTTCGGGCCGTCGGTCACGATGGCCGGGGTCGAGTCGAAGTCGACGACGAATCCCTCCTCGGCCGGCGCGAGACCTTCGCCTGCGAGCAGCACACCCGCGTTGATGAGCGACTCGTTGTAGGCACCCATCGCATTGATGATGTCGTTGAAGTCGAGGCCTTCGGGGATCTCGGGCTCGACTGGGGTACGCATGATGAGCATGTACTTCATGGTGATGTCCTTACAGGTGACGGACCGTTTCTCGACCCTCTCATCTCTTCTTCGAATAGTCGTCGACCAGATCGACATATCTCGCGGACTATCTTCGAACGATCTGACGGTAACCTGAGCCGGTGGCCAACGAAGCGCGTGATCTGGCCGTCGCCCTGGCCCGCAAGGGCTTCCGCGATGGAGAAGGTGCGCTGTCGGCGCTGACTGGGCTGGGGGAGGTGCCCCATGGGCTCGTCGAACAAATCGCCTCTGTCGCGAGTCCCGATACCGCTCTGTTCTCGCTGTGCAACATTGCCGACCGGATGGGGGCGGCCGAGCTGCTCGCCCTGCTGGAGTCGGATGCCGAGCTGCGTCAGCGCCTGCTGGTCGTCCTCGGCACGAGCGAGGCACTCGGCGACTTCCTGACCCGGCATCCCGAGCACGTCCACGATCTCGCGGTCGACGAGCTGTCGCCCGTCCCGATCTCGCTGGAGCAGCGCCGCCGCCAGATGTTGGAGGCGACCGACGCCGATGAGCTGCGCATCGCCTACTACCGCAAGCTCCTGCACATCGCGGCCCGTGACCTGACCGCCCTGACGAGCTTCGAGGAGTCGTCGGCAGAGCTGTCGGATCTCGCGATCGCGACGCTTGGCGCGGCGCTGGCGATCGCCCGCGAGGCTGAGCCCGGAGCCGATCTGTGCCGGCTCACGATCATGGCGATGGGCAAGACAGGAGGGCGCGAGCTCAACTACCTCAGCGACGTCGACGTCATCTTCGTCTACGAGCCGGTCGACGGAGCCGACGATCACGAGGCCGTCATGGCCGCGTCCCGCTTGGCATCCGCGGTCATGCGGCTGTGCCGCGATCACACGAGCGAGGGGACGATCTGGGAGGTCGACGCCGAGCTGCGGCCCGAGGGTAAGAATGGGCCACTGATTCGCTCCCTCGCGAGCCACGTCGCGTACTACGAGAAGTGGGCCAGCACGTGGGAGTTCCAGGCGCTGCTCAAGGCGCGCTTCGCCGCGGGCGACGAAGCGCTGGGCCAGGCGTATCTCGACACCCTCTCGCCGATGATCTGGTTCGCAAGCACGCGCGATAACTTCGTGACCGATGTGCGGGCGATGCGCCGCCGGGTCATCGAGAACATCCCAGCCGCCCATCGCGACCGCCAGCTCAAGCTCGGCGCGGGAGGGCTCCGCGACGTCGAGTTCGCGGTCCAGCTTCTGCAGCTCGTGCACGGACGCGCGGATGAGTTGCTGCGCAGCCCTACGACGCTCGAAGCGCTGCGGGCCCTGATTGACGGCGGCTACGTTGGCCGTCGCGACGGCGCTGCGATGGGGGAGGCCTACGAGTTCCTGCGCACGCTGGAGCATCGCATCCAGCTGTTCCGGCTGCGCCGCAGCCATATCGTCCCGGACGACCCGGAGGATCTGCGCCGTATCGGTCGCAGCATGGGGTTTCGGCAGAATCCGGCCGAGAACCTGACGAAGGAGTGGCTGGCGCACCGCCGGACGGTGCGCCGTCTGCACGAGAAGCTGTTCTACCAGCCCCTGCTGGAGGCCGTGGCCTCGCTGCCGACCGACGGTCTGAGGCTGACGCCGCTCGCAGCCCAGCAGCGGTTGACCGCGCTTGGCTTCGTCGATCCAAAGGGCGCTCTGGCCCACATCCAGGCGCTGACCTCGGGTGTGTCGCGACGTGCGTCGATCCAGAAGTCGCTGCTGCCGGCGATGCTCTCGTGGTTCGCAGCGTCACCCGATCCGGATGGCGGGCTGTTGGCATTCCGGAAGATCTCGGAAGGTCTCGGCGAAACCCACTGGTATCTACGCAAGCTCCGCGACGAGGGAGAGGGGGCCGAGCAG
>JBBSSC010000143.1:0-6166 GCA_038242465.1 Propionibacteriales bacterium
TCGAAGACCGGACCGTGCCAGTTGCGGGCCGAGGTGTCCGACGACACGATGTCGGGCAGGAAGCCATCGGCGATCGCCTCACGGGCGACATTGAAGCTCAGGTTGCTGCGTCCGTGCGCCGAGTCGAACAGGACGCCGCGATCGCGGGCCTCCAGCACTTCGGGCAGGACCTTCCCGTCGCCGAGGATCCCGTGCGGCTTGCCGGTGTAGCAATGCGCCACGATATCGCCGGACCGCAGATGCGGCAGCACGTGCTTCAGCGGCTCGGAGGTCTCACCGATGTGAACCATGAGCGGCAGGCCCGCCTGGTCGGCCAGGCTCAGCGACTGATTGAGCAGTTCCAGCCAGGCTTCGCCGACGACGTCCTCGGACAGCCGGATCTTGAAGCCGCGGACGACATCCGCGTTCTCCGCAGCAACCTGGAGCGCATCTTCGACACACAGCGTTGCGGGGTTGATGAGCTCGCCATAACGGAAGTCGATCAGGCCCAGCACCGAGACGTTCAGGAAGTTCAGCACCCGCATGTCATTCGCCTCGACGACGAGTTTGCGGAAGGCACCGAACGTGGATGCGCCAGCCGTACCGGCGTCGGCAACAGCCACGACGCCGCGGCGAAGGTGCGCCTCGGTCGCATTCGCGCCGACCTTCGAGACGTGCTCGAAGATGTGGCTGTGACCCTCGACGAGTCCCGGGAAGATCAGCTTGCCCGAGCAGTTGATCGTCTCGCGAGCAGCATCGGTGATGCTGGGCGCCACCTGCTTGACCACCCCGTCGGCGATCGCGATGTCGAAGTTGCCGATAGTTCCGCTCGACGGGTCGACGACACGCCCTCCGCGCAGCAGGACATCGTGCTCGACCCTCTGCTCGGTGGGCAGGGTGGCGGTGGTGGGTGAAGACATCATTCTCCTCGGGCGATTGGGGTGTCGGTAGGGGTGGGATGGTGCGGGATGTGGCAGCTAGGAAGTAATAGACATGGGCGACACGATGGCGTTCCGCAACGGCTCGACACCGTCGACGTGAACCTCGATGACATCACCGACGCGCAGGAAGTCCTTGCGGTCCTGGCCTGTCCCTGAGGGCGTGCCTGATAGGAAGACATCGCCGGGCTGCAGTGGCACGAACCAGGACAGTCGAGACAGCAGCTCCGTGATGCCCCAGACCATGCCGGCGCTGGTGTCCTCCTGGCGGAGCTCGCCGTTGACAAAAGAACGGACGCGGATGCTGTCGAGATCCTCGGCCGCATGGACCGTCCGGAGCGAGGCTCCGATCGGCTTGCAGCCCGCGAAGCTCTTGGCCAGCACGGGTGTCGCGGTCTGCCGCATGACATCGCGTGCCGTCATGTCGCTAGCACCGGTATAGGCCGCGACGTACTTCCAGGCATCACGCGGATCGACTCGGTACATGCGTCGCGAGATGACTGCCGCGATCTCGGCCTCGTAGTCGAGTTCGTTGGTGCATCCCTCGGGATAGTCGATATCGGCGCCGGGCCCAGAGATCGCTCCGGCGGCGGCCGAGAACAAGATTGGCTCGGTGGGGATGGCGCGGCCCGTCACGACCACCTTGGAGTGATAGTTCAGCCCTACACCCCAGACTGCGCCGCCGCGTCCGAGCGGGGCGCACAGTCCTGCCGAGACGGCCTCCTCGCGCGACAGCGTCCGGGCTACTCGCGCCGAGGACAGGCAGTCATACGAACCGTGCTCGATCAGGACGCTCCGCAGATCGGGATATGGCACGTCCAGCACTTCGACGTTCTCACCCTCGGCCCTACCCACGCCCCAGGGCGTCACCATGAACTCCATATCGCATATCCTCATATGCGAGATGGCATCTTGTCAATCAAGATGACTCCATGGTGTGCGGGGAGTGCCCGGATGACCCAATTTCTCGCTCACAAGACACGGAGTCCGAATACCCCGCCCCCTCGCCGCATTCGCTACCCCCGCTCACACTGCTTCCCTTTGCGAGACGACATATCGTCCATTGACACGACTGATGGGCTGTCCTAGGGTCCTTCCTCAACCGCATGGCCGCGCGAACGAGAGAGGCGTCATGAGACGGAACCGCATCGAACTCGCATCACTGGGCTGGGCAGTCCTGGGGATTGCCAGCCTGCTGATCGGCTGGCAGCTACTGGGCGTCACAGGGCTTGTGCCACGCTCCTCCCTACCCGGCCCGATTGATGTCGGACAGGCTGTTCCAACTCTGCTGTCAGACGCGGAATTCCGAAGCGGGGCGGGTGACACCTTGTTCAACTGGGTCACGACCGTCGTCATCGGTTCCGTGGCAGCGGTCGTCATCGGACTCGTCGCCAGCAGCTCGGCCAGGCTGCGAGGACCCACCGAGCTCGTCGTCAACACGTTCCGCGCGGTGCCTGCCACCGCACTGATCCCGATCGCCGTCCTGTTGTTCGGGCTCGGTAGTCAGATGAAGATTTCGGTGGCGATCTATGCGATCTTCTGGCCCATCTTGATCAACACGATCTACGGCGTGGCCACGACCGAGCCGATGCGTCTGGACGCGGCCCGCTCGATGCACTGGCGGTGGTGGAGACGCCAGGTGTTCGTCACTCTGCCCAGCGCGATCCCCTCGATCCTGACCGGCATCAGGATCAGCGTCGGCATCGCGCTCGTCGTGATCATCTCGACCGAGCTCCTGGGAGCTCGATACGGAGTAGGCACGGTCCTGGTGCAGTACACACAGGCCGACCGGCCCGATGTCGTCTATGCGGGGGTTCTGGCTCTCGGCGTCGTCGGTGCCGCCGCGTTCTCGCTGATGCTGCGCGCCGAGCACCGCCTGGTCAGGTGGGTGCAGGTATGAATACGTCAGTAGGCCAATCTCGACTCGGATTCAAGGTCCACCGCATGTCCCGCCGCCTCAGCACGGTCTGGCTACTGGTGCTCGTGTTCGCCGTCTGGGAGATCTACGCGCGACTCGATCCATCGATCCACTTCCCACCGATCAGCAGGATCTTCGACAACTTCCGCACAGTGTGGCTGTCATCGGATCCCCGGCAGCTATTCGTCTCGGATCTGTTCGTCGAGCAAGCCGGCAAGAGCCTGAGCCGATTTGCCCGCGGGTGGGCGCTCGCGATCGTCATCGGCGTCGGTTTCGGTGTGCTGCTGGGCGCCAGTTCGACCCTGGCCCGGATGTACAACCCAATCGTCAGATTCTTTGCCTCGATACCCAGCACGTTGCTGCTTCCGATCGCGGTTCAGCTCTTCGGCATCGCCGACAACATGAATGTCTTCCTGATCTGCCTGGGCAGCGTGGGGGTCATCATGATCAACACCTGCGATGGCGTGGCGGGAGTCGACCGGATGTGGATCCGCAGCGCCCGCAGCCTGCAGCTCGGACGGCTGACGCTGTACCGCAA
Source organism: Propionibacteriales bacterium (assembly GCA_038242465.1). Lineage (GTDB taxonomy): Bacteria > Actinomycetota > Actinomycetes > Propionibacteriales > Nocardioidaceae > Aeromicrobium. The sequence goes on from JBBSSC010000143.1 coordinate 3,374, forward strand.
GGTCATCATCCCCGCCGCGATGCCACAGATCATGGCGGGACTGCGGGTCAGCCTCGGCATCTCCCTGATCCTGATGGTCATTGCCGAGCTCTACGCGACCACGGTCGGCCTCGGCCACCAGATCGTGATCGCTCAGACCAGCTTCCGCTACCTCGACATGTGGTCCGCCTTCGTCGTGGTAGGCGTCATCGGAGTCAGCCTCAACGCGCTGTTCAGCGTCATCGAGCGTCGGGTCTTGCGCTGGCAGCGCCGCGCAGGACTCGACGCCCTGTAACCCAGGCACCACCCCGCCACTGCGATACACCAAGGAGCGACATGGATCTCTACGTTGAGGGCGTCAACAAGACGTACGGGCACGGGGCCACGGCCAAACAGGTCCTGACCGACACGAGCCTGGTCATCAATTCCAAACAGTTCGTCTCCATCGTCGGGCCCTCAGGGTGCGGCAAGTCCACTCTGCTGATGATCATGGCCGGCCTGCTGTCTCCGACGGACGGCCACATCCGTCTCGGTGATCGCGCCGTCGACGGCCCTCCGCTGGGGCTGTCAGTCGTCTTCCAGGACTACAGCCGGTCACTGTTTCCCTGGCTGACGGTCGAGCGCAATCTCGCGATGGCCGCCACCGCCTACAAGATCCCCAAGGCCGAGCTGAAGAACCGGGTCGAGCACGCTCTGCACTCGGTGGGACTCGAGGGATCCGGCTCGATGTATCCCTGGCAGATGTCCGGCGGCATGCAGCAGCGCGTCGCGATCGCCCGCGCCCTCGTGGTCGAGCCGACCGTCATGCTGATGGACGAGCCCTTCGCGGCCGTGGATGCCCAGACCCGCGCAGATCTCGAGGATCTCGTTTTGCGAGTACGCGCCGAGTATCAGGTCACCGTTGTGTTCGTGACGCACGACATCGACGAAGCCGTGTACATGGCCGATCAGGTCGTGGTCATGGCGGCCGGCCCGGGCCGCATCGTGGCCAACCTCCCGGTCGATCTGCCCCGGCCCCGTGACCAGGTGGAGACCAAGCTCGACCCGCGGTTCAGCGAGCTACGTAGCCAGGTCTTCCAGCTCGTGATGCGCCCCACCGAGAACCGGGGCTGAGACGACACCTACCTCCCAGCGCACAACCAGGTGCCTGGGCTCCACGCTTCACCTGTTGAAAGGGCCATCCCATGACCACTCGCACCAAGACGTCTACCATTCGACGACGCACCCTGGCGATCGGCACCGCCCTCGCCCTGTCTGCCGTCACACTCGGGGCCTGTGGCGGCTCCGACAAGGACTCCGCGGCGGCCGACTCGGGCACGTTGCGCATTACGACGCTCGGCCTGTGCAATGAGATCCCTGTCTTCTGGGCTGAAGAGAACGGCATCTTCAAGGACAACGGCCTCAGCGTCGAGCTCGTCAAGTCGACCGGCGGCGCGGCCGCTCTCACAGCACTGCAGAGCGGCGACATCGACCTGGCCTTCACCAACCCGTTCTCTACGATGATCGCCCGCTCGCAGGGCATCGACGTGCAATGGATCGCGACGGCATATGAAACGACGGCGGTCGAGGGCGAGGGCACCAACGCCATGGCCGTGGCCAAAGAATCGGGCATCACGGATGCCAAGGCGCTCAATGGCAAGACCATCGGAGTCAACGAGATCGGTGGCATCAACGAGATCATCACGACCGAGTGGCTGACGATCAACGGCGCGGACGTCAGCAGCATCAAGTTCGTCGCGCTGCCGTTCAACGAGCTCGCATCGTCGGTGTCGAGCGGCAAGATCGACGCAGCCCAGATCCCCGCCCAGAACGTCGACCCCAAGCTCGGCCTCACGACGCTCGAGGATCCCTACGTCGCGGTGGGCAACGGCAAGGGGCTCGTTTTCGCGGGCTATGTCGGCACGAACAAGAATGTCAAGGACAAGGAGACGTCCTTCAAGGCCTTCCAGGATTCTTTGATCACGGCCAACGAGGCCATCAATGCAGCCGAGAATGCCGACGCCAAATTCGCCCTGCAGGCGGAGCGTTGCAAGCAGGACGCCGCATACCTCGCAACACTCAACGAGAACATCTACGAAGCCCGCGTCGACACCGAAGCCATCGCCCGGATGGGCAAGATGCTCCAAGGCCAGGACCGGCTGAAGGACGCGGCCGACATCGATGACCTCGTGCCGTCCTACATCACGACCGACTAGGGCGAAGCGGTCCTCCGACGGGTGGCGGCCTCAGGCAGGCGGCAGGATCGGCCACTCGTCGGCGGGCGTGCCCAGGTCGGACGAGAGTCCGACGGCGGCGTGGCGCAGATGCTCGATGACTTCGGCCTCCAGCTCTTCGGAGAGCGATACGGCCGTTCCGATGACCGCGAGCGAGGCCGCGATCTTTCGGTACTCGAAGATCGGTGCGGCGATCGTCCGCACACCGTGGACCGCCGGCGAGTTGATCGAGACCCCACTCGTGCGGATCAAGACCAGCTCCTGCTCGAGCTCGGGCGAGAAGCGCAGTCGCCGATCGAGTCCGGGGACCTCGGCCAGATCCATGTACGCGCAGAACACCCTGCCTTGCGCCGACTCGAACAGATCGAGTCGGGCCCCCGGCTTGATGCCGAGGCGCACGACGCCGGTCGTGTTGTCGAGGCAGCGGACGACCGCGGCCGTCTCGCCGTCCCACACCGAAAGCACAACTGTCTGGTTGACCTGCTTGAGCAGTCTCTCCATGTAGGGGCCCGCGGCAGCAATGACGGACAGGCCCGATCGGGCGACTGATTCCAGACTCAACAGCTGCGGGCCCAGCGTGTAGGTCGCCGACTGGGAGTCA
>JBBSSC010000144.1:0-6159 GCA_038242465.1 Propionibacteriales bacterium
CCGGGCACCGGCGTGTGGACCGTCAACGGCAAGCCCCTCGAGGAGTACCTCCCGAACAAGCTGCACCAGCAGATTGCCAAGGAGGCCTTCGCCGAGACGGGTCTGCAGGACCGTTTTGATGTCATCGCTCGCGTCACGGGTGGCGGCATGACAGGTCAGGCCGGCGCGCTGCGTCTTGGCGTGGCTCGTTCGCTGAACCAGATCGATGAAGAGGCCAACCGTCCCGTCCTGAAGAAGGCTGGACTCCTGACGCGCGACTCGCGCATCAAGGAGCGCAAGAAGGCTGGTCTCAAGAAGGCACGTAAGGCGCCTCAGTACAGCAAGCGCTGATCTCGGCTGTGGGCCGAATCTTTGGCACCGATGGCGTTCGCGGAGTCGCGAATCGCGATCTGACTGCCGAGCTTGCCGTCGACCTCGCGGTCGCGGCGGCCCACATCCTGGGTGAGGTCGGTGCTTTCGTCGACCAGCGACCCACAGCAGTTGTGGCCCGTGATCCCCGCGCCTCCGGAGAATTCCTGGAGGCCGCGGTGGTCGCGGGCCTTGCTTCTGCCGGCGTCGACGTCCACCGGCTCGGCGTCGTGCCGACCCCGGGCGCGGCCTATCTGACCTCGCACCTGGCGGCCGACATGGGCGTCATGATCTCGGCGAGCCATAACGCGATGCCCGACAATGGCATCAAGTTCCTGGCCCGTGGCGGGCTCAAGCTCGATGATGATCTCGAGCTCCTGATCGAGCAGCGGCTCGAAGAACCGTGGGACCGCCCGATCGGTGCCGATGTTGGCCGTATCGGCGACAGCCACGCAGGCGTCGCGCTCTACGTCAAACACCTCGTCGCCTCGACACCTCGCCGACTCGACGGGCTGAAGGTCGTCCTCGACTGTGCCAATGGAGCAGCGCATGCGGTCGGCCCTCAGGTCTTCGAAGAGCTCGGTGCCACGGTCATCGCGATCCACAACGAGCCCGATGGCCTTAACATCAACGAGAACTGCGGTTCGACGCATCTCGACGATCTGCAGAAGTCCGTCGTCCAGCACGGCGCCGATGCGGGCTTCGCCTTCGACGGAGATGCCGATCGCTGCCTTGCGGTCGACCAGACGGGTGCCGTCGTCGACGGCGACCACATCCTGGCGATCCTGGCGCTCGCGGCTCGTGATGCCGGCCGGCTGACCGATAACACCGTCGTCGCGACGGTCATGAGCAATCTGGGCTTCGTGCAGGCTCTCCAGGCCGCCGATGTCACGGTCATCCAGACTGCGGTGGGTGATCGCTACGTGCTCGAGGCGATGCGTGCGGGCGGTTTCAACATGGGTGGTGAGCAGTCGGGCCACGTCATCATGGGCGACTACGCCACCACCGGCGACGGCGTGCTGACGGCGGCCCACTTGGCCGCCAGACTGTGCGAGACCGGCTCGACGCTGTCCGAGCTGGCATCCGTCATGACGCGCCTGCCGCAGGTGCTGATCAATGTCCCGGGCGTCGACAAGCGGCGTGCCGACACCGATCCGACCCTGCTCGGCGAGGTGGCCATCGCCACCGCCAAGCTGGGCACCACGGGCCGTGTCCTGCTGCGCCAGTCCGGCACCGAGCCGCTCGTCAGGGTCATGGTCGAGGCCCCGACGCACGAAGAAGCCACCACGGTTGCCCAGCATTTGGCCGGGGTAGTCCGCACCACACTGCCGCTCTAGAGCCGCGTCCTAGCGCCGCATCATGGCCTCGATCCACGATGTCGAGTGGTGCGAACCGGTTCTCGAGTGGTGCAAGTTGGACAGACACGCCGTCTTGGAATGTCCACACCGCACCACTCGGGACTAGATCTTGCGGAGGCGGACCCAGTCGACGGCGTGGTCGGGGCCCTTGCGCAGGACGAGGGATGCCCGGCCGCGCGTTGTGGCGATGTTCTCCTTGAGGTTCGGCCAGTTGATGGTGTCCCACAGCTCGCTGGCCCGCGCGATCGCTTCGTCGTCGGTGAACGCCGTGTAGCGATGGAAGTACGATGCGGGATCTGCGAAGGCCGTCTTACGCAGCGTCAGGAACCGGTCGATGTACCAGCGGCGGAGATCCTTGCCCGATGCGTCGACGTAGATCGAGAAGTCGAAAAAATCGCTGACCGCGAGTCCGGGGGAGCCGTCACCGCGCGGACGGGCCGGCGCGAGCACGTTGAGGCCCTCGACGATGACGATGTCGGGCGCCTTGAGCGTCACGACCTCCTCGGTGCGGTCATACGTCAGGTGGGAGTACACCGGAGCGTTGATGACCTCGACGCCGGACTTGACCTCCATCACGAAGCGCAGCAGCGCCTTGCGGTCGTACGACTCGGGGAAGCCTTTGCGGTCGAGCAGCCCGCGTCGCTCGAGCTCGGCATTCGGGAACAGGAAGCCATCGGTTGTGACGAGCTCGACGACAGGATGCTGGGGCGACTGCGCGAGCAGCTCTCTGAGCAGGCGCGCCGTGGTCGACTTGCCCGCCGCGACGGAACCAGCGATGCCGATCACGAAGGGCGTGCGGCGCGACTGCGGTTCGTTCAGGAACGTCTCGGTGGCCTCGTACAGCGCGCCGGCGAGTCTGACCCGCATGCTGATGAGCTGCGTCATCGGGACGTACACCTGCCGGACCTCCTCGAGGTCCAGCTCATCGCCGAGGCCGCGAACCCGTTCGATCTCGTCGGGTTTGAGTGGCTGAGGGGCGTCACCGGCGAGCTCAGCCCAAGCTGATCGCTCGAGCTCGACGTACGGTGACCGGTCGCGCGTCATGTCGCCATTGTCGCGGGTACACCGACGCGGCGCTGCACTCGGTCCCCACATGCGCCATCAGCGCCTTGGATCGCTTGTACTCTGGACCCATGTGCGGAATTGTCGGATACGTCGGTCATCGCTCCGCCCAAGATGTCGTGATGGGCGGATTGCGGCGACTCGAGTACCGCGGATACGACTCCGGCGGGGTAGCGCTGGTGGGCGATGGCACCCTCTACTCGGCCAAGAAGGCCGGCAAGCTGATCAACCTCGATGCCGAGCTCGAGGCCCGACCGCTCCCGGTGACCCACACCGGAATCGGTCACACCCGTTGGGCGACGCACGGTGCGCCCAACGACCGCAACGCGCATCCGCACCTCGACGAGACAGGCCGGATCGCCGTCGTCCACAACGGCATCATCGAGAACTTCGCGACGTTGCGCGCCGAGCTTGAGGCCGCGGGCCACGAGATGCTGTCGGAGACCGACACCGAGATCGTCGCCCACCTGATGCACGACGAGCTCGAGCGCACACCGGATCTGTCCGACGCCGTCCGCGCCGTGTGCCGCCGGCTCGAAGGCGCCTTCACCCTGGTCATCTGCGATGCGGGCCAGCCCGATGTCGTCGTGGGCGCCCGCCGCAACTCACCGCTCGTGGTCGGACGCGGCGACGGCGAGAACTTCCTCGGCTCAGATGTCGCGGCCTTCATCGAGTACACCCGCGATGCCGTCGAGCTCGGCCAAGACCAGGTCGTGACGATCACGCCGGAGGCGATCGTCGTGACCGACTTCTTCGGCCAACCTGCCGAGACCACCGAGTATCACGTCGACTGGGACGTGTCCGCCGCCGAGAAGGGTGGTTACGAGTGGTTCATGCTCAAGGAGATCGACGAGCAGCCGCGTGCGGTCGCCGACACGCTGCTGGGCCGCCACACCCCGGGCGGTCTGCTGCAGCTCGACGAGATGCGCATCAGCGATGGCGAACTGCGCGAGGTCGACAAGATCATCGTGATCGCGTGCGGTACCTCCTTCTACGCCGCGATGGTCGCGAAGTACGCGATCGAGCACTGGACGCGCACACCGTGCGAGGTCGAGCTGGCCTCGGAGTTCCGCTACCGCGACCCCATCTTGGACAAGAGCACGCTGGTCGTCACGATCAGCCAGTCCGGCGAGACGATGGACACGTTGATGGCGATTCGCTACGCGCGTCAGCAGCGTGCCCGCGTCCTGTCGATCTGCAACACCAACGGCTCGACGATCCCGCGCGAGTCCGACGCCGTCATCTACACGCATGCGGGCCCCGAGGTCGCTGTCGCCTCGACCAAAGGCTTCCTCGCGCAGGTCGTCGCGTGCTATCTCCTCGCGCTCTACATCGCACAGGTCAAGGGCATCAAATACGGCGACGAGATCGACGGCATCCTGGCTGACATCAGCCGCATCCCCGAAGGCATCCAGCGGATGCTCGACGAGGGCGATCAGGTGCGCAAGCTCGCGACTGAGCTGGCCGGCTCGCGATCCATCCTGTTCCTCGGCCGTCACGTGGGCTATCCCGTCGCACTCGAAGGAGCGCTCAAGCTGAAGGAGCTCGCGTACATCCACGCCGAGGGATTCGCGGCCGGCGAGCTCAAGCACGGGCCCATCGCGGTCGTCGAGGAAGGCCTGCCGGTCTTCGTCATCGTCCCGCCCAAGGGGCGCGACCAGCTGCAGGAGAAGACCGTCAGCAACATCCAGGAGATCCGCGCCCGCGGTGCCCGGACGATTGTGCTGGCCGAGGACGGCGACGACGATGTTGTGCCGTACGCGGATCACTTGATCCGGTTGCCCAAGGTGCCGACGCTGCTGCAGCCGCTCGTCTCGACGGTCCCGTTGCAGATCTTCGCCGCCGAGTTCGCGAGCCAGCTGGGTCATGATGTCGACCAGCCTCGCAACCTGGCGAAGTCCGTCACGGTCGAATAACGAGCGACGGGCCATCGGATGGCAATTCTGGGCATCGGCGTGGATGTCGTCGACCTCACACGCTTCGCGGCGTCGCTCGAGCGCACGCCGACGTTGAGGGCACGGCTGTTCACGCCCGGCGAAGCCGGTCTCCCGCTCGAGTCGCTGGCCGGACGGTTCGCGGCCAAGGAGGCATTCGTCAAGGCGATGTCGGCACCTGCTGGCATGTCGTGGCAGGAGATCGAGGTTGTCGCTGGCGACGGTGGACAGCCTCTGCTGGAGCTGAGCGGGGCGGCCCTCGAACGTGCCACCGAGCGCGGCATGACGACGGCTCACGTGTCGATCTCGCACGACACGATCGTCGCCACTGCCTTCGTGGTGGCCGAGTGCTGAGGGCGCACCGGGCAGAGGACATCCGCGAGGCCGAGCAGTTGCTGGCGGGTGGGATGCCCGACGGCGAGCTGATGCGCCGCGCCGCGCGGGGGCTCGCCGATGCGCTCGATCACGTGGCCGAGGGGGAGTTTGTGGTGGTCCTCGTCGGACCCGGCAACAACGGCGGCGATGCGCTCTACGCCGCTGAGCACCTGCTCGATCGCGGAGTCAAGGTCCAGCTGTGCGTCCTCGACGCCGGCAAGGTGCATCTCGAAGGTCTGGCTGCGGCCATCAACTCGGGCGCCCGGCTCGTCGACAGTCCCTCCCACCAGCGGTACTGTCTCGACGCGATGTTCGGTATCGGCGGCCGTCCGGGCCTGACGGGGCTCGCCGCCGAATGGTCGAGCTGGATCTCTGATGCGCGTCCCTACACCGTCGCGGTCGATGTGCCGTCCGGCATCGATGTCGACGGCGCGACGGTCACAGAGTCGCATGTCACGGCCGATGTCACGGTGACGTTCGGCTCGTACAAGAACGCACTGCTCGTCAGCCCTGCCGCCGAGGTCGGGAGCAGCACCAGCAGGGGCATCCCACAGCTCATCGACATCGGGCTCGCACCGTACCTGCCAGCCGCCAGCGTCGAGGCGATCGAGCCGTCAGACGGGCGCCTGCTGGCACAGACCTTCGACTGGCTGTGTGAGCCGTCGAGCCACAAGTACTCTCGCGGCGTTGTCGGCATCGCGGCCGGATCCGCGCAGTACGCGGGCGCCGCGCACCTGTGTGTGGCGGGCGCGCTGACCGGCATGGCCGGCATGGTGCGGTTCGTCGGAGAACCGGAGCTCTCGCGTCGCATCGTCGATCGGGCGCCCGAAGTCGTCGCGGGTACGGGCCGCGTCCAGGCCTGGGTCGTGGGCCCGGGCAGCGGAGATGACGCCGAGGAGCAGCTTGTCACGGCCCTGGCTGATGGGGTGCCAGTCGTGATCGACGCCAGCGCGCTGCAGCACTTGCCGGATGTCTTCGAGGTGCCGGCGCTCCTGACCCCTCACGCGGGTGAGCTCGCCCAGATAATGGGTGTGTCCCGCGAGACGGTCGAGGCCGATCCGCTCGGGCACGTCACCGAAGCG
>JBBSSC010000145.1:0-6157 GCA_038242465.1 Propionibacteriales bacterium
AGCGGTCCAGGCCGTCGCGGCTGCGTCAAGGATGTCGTCGACCGCCACTCCACGACGTCGCTCCGCCTCGACGGTCAGCCCGTGCGCTGCCAGCAGAGATCGCCGCAGCGTCTCGCCGGCCGCGGTGGTCTTACCTTCGACCAGGACTCCGCCATTCATGGCTGCGAAGCAGACCTCGGGGTGTGCTTCGACGACCGTCACGGCGGGCTCCGTCGCGAGCCAGTCGTGGACGTCACGGATCTTCGGCACGAGATACCAGGTCTGCTTGCTGAGGCCGAGCCCGAGTGCTGCCCGGTTGGCCGCATTGCCAGCGGAATAGTCGGCGACGCCCAGTACGGCGGCCGCGGGCGCGTTGAAGACCGTCGAGGCGCGTCCCGGCAGCCGGCGACGGGCCAGCTTCTCGGCCTGCCGAGCCTCGCCTGCGGGCAGGCCTATCGGGATGTCGATTGCGACGGCATCGACCGGGCCGGCTGCCTCGACGAGCTCGGCTATCGTCGCGGCGACCAGCACGTCGGTGCTCCCGTCCCAGCGGACGCCGACCCAACCCTGCTTGCATCCGTCGACGCCCAGCACCGCTCCCATAGCCGCATCCTTTCACTGGGCGTCCGTCCACTGGGAACTGTCGGCGGCTCGCGCAAGAGTGAAGACATGACCAGAGAGATCCAGATCACGTTCGACTGCGCCGATCCCGCCGGCCTCGCAGAATTCTGGGCCGAGACGCTCGGTTACCAGCTTCAGCCTCCGCCACCGGGTTTCGACACGTGGGATGCGGCGCTCGAAGCGTTCGGCGTCCCACCCGAACGACGCAACTCGCGATCGGCGATCGTGGCCGAGGGTGCGCCACGCATCTTCTTCCAACAGGTTCCCGAGGGCAAGTCGGCCAAGAATCGCGTACACCTCGACGTCCGTGTTGCCGAGGGGCAGCAGGGTGACGAGCGCATGGCGGTCTTCGAGGCAGAAGCCGATCGGCTCGCAGCACTGGGTGCCACGCGTGCCTACCGCGTCGAGCCCGATGGCGCGATGGAGCAGGGCTTCATCACGATGCGCGATCCCGAGGGCAATGAGTTCTGCCTCGACTGATCGGCGGCGAGCCGAGAGCCTGTTGTCAGACCCGCACGGCACAATGGAGGTGTGAGCCTCTACCGCGACACCGGCATCGTGCTGCGGGTCCACAAGCTGGGTGAAGCCGATCGCATCATCACGCTGCTGACCCGTCAGCGGGGCATAGTCCGCGCGGTGGGCAAGGGCGTCCGCAAGACCACATCGCGTTTCGGCGGTCGGCTCGAGCCGTTCATGCACGTCGACCTCCAGCTGGCCGAGGGGCGCTCCCTTGACATCATCACGCAGGCCGAGACGGTTAACGCCTTCGCGAAAGACCTCGGCTCCGACTATGCGGCCTACACCGCAGGCACCGCGATGCTCGAGACGGCCGAACGCCTCGTGCAAGAAGATGGCGAGCCGGCCATCATGCAGTTCCAGCTGCTGACCGGCGCGCTGCGGGCGCTCACCGAGGGCCGGATGACGCCGAGCCTCATCCTCGACTCGTACCAGCTGCGGGCTTTGTCGATCGCGGGCTATGCGCCGACCTTCGACGGCTGTGCGCAGTGCGGCACCGAAGGCCCGCACCGAAACTTCAACGCGGCGTCCGGCGGGATGCTGTGCGATGACTGCCGCGTCTCGGGCTCGGCGGCCCCGTCCCCGGTCACAGTCACGCTGCTCGCAGGGCTGCTCAGCGGCGACTGGCCGTCGGTTGCGACGTCCGATGATCGGTCGCGGCGCGAGGCCAGCAACATCGTCAGCGCCTATCTGTCGTGGCACCTCGAGCGCGGGCTGCGCTCACTGAGCCACGTGGACCGCTGATGAAGCGTTCTGTACGCCAGCCGATTCCGCACGCCTCCGGCGCGAAGGCTCCCGACATCGCCTTGGCGCAGGTTCCGCGTCACGTCGCGATCGTGATGGATGGCAACGGCCGCTGGGCCAAACAGCGCGGTCTGCCGCGCACGGCCGGTCACGAGATGGGCGAGGCGGCGCTGTTCGACGTCGTCGAGGGCGCGATCGAGATCGGTGTCAAGGCCATCTCGGCCTATGCCTTCTCCACCGAGAACTGGAAGCGCTCACCCGATGAGGTGCGCTTCCTGATGGGCTTCAACCGCGATGTCATCCGCCGTCGCCGCGACGAGATGCACGAGCTGGGAGTGCGGGTCCGCTGGGCCGGACGCCGGCCCAAGTTGTGGCGCAGCGTCATCAAGGAGCTAGAGACGGCTGAAGAGCTGACCCGCGACAATGACGTCCTGACGCTCACGATGTGCGTTAACTACGGAGGTCGCGCCGAGATCGCCGATGCTGCGGCAGATCTGGCCCGAGACGTTGCTTCAGGGCGGCTCAACCCCGACAAGATCAACGAGAAGACGTTCGCGCGGTATCTCGACGAGCCCGACATGGAAGACGTCGACCTGTTCTGGCGCACGTCGGGGGAGCAGCGCACCAGCAACTTCCTGCTGTGGCAGTCGGCGTATGCCGAGATGGTGTTCGCCGACATTGCCTGGCCCGATGTCGACCGTCGTGCGCTGTGGGCCGCGATCGAGGAGTATGCGGCGCGTAACCGCCGTTACGGCAGCGCCTGAGCGTCCGTCGGCCACGGCGCGGTTCCGTTCAGGACATCGGCGATCGTCGCCCTGAATCCTGGGCAACGCGTCAGGTCGTGAGCCTCGCACTCGAAGGCATGCACCGTCATCTCGCGCGACAGTCGCATCTCCTCCATCCGCCGGTCGAGATCGGCGATGTGCTCCTGCAGGACAGCATGCCGCTTCGGTCCGTGATCGTCGGTCAGCAGCACGGCGATCTGATCCAGGCTCATACCGGCGGCCTTACTGCGCAGGATCACCGCGATGCGCACGACATCGTCGTCCCCATATAGACGCCTGCCGGCACCGTCGCGCTCGGGCTGCAGGAGGCCCTTGTCCTCCCAGTGCCGAAGGACATGCGTGTCGAGACCGAAGCGCGCCGCGGTGTCGCCGATCGAGCGCAGCTCCGACTTCTCAGCATTTGACTTCATGTTGACATGAACTCACATCATGAGGCTACATGCAAACAACGGAAGGCCCCACCATGGATCACCCCACCTCTTCAACCGTCCAAACCACCTTCGACGTCATCGTGATCGGTGGAGGACCTGCGGGTCTCCAGGCGGCCCTGACCCTCGGACGCATGCACCGCGACGTGCTGCTGCTCGACTCGGGGGAGTACCGCAACGGGACGGTCGAGCACGCCCACAACTACGCGACCCACGACGGCATCGCGCCCGCCGAGTTCCGTCGCCTCGCGCGGGCTGACCTTGCCGCCTACGACACCGTCGAGGTGCGGGAAGCCGCTGCGGAGCGGGTCGAGCAGGACGGCGACGACTTCATCGTGCACCTGGCAGGCGCCACCGAGCGGTCTGCCGCCGTAGTCCTGGCCACCGGTGTCCGCGACGGGCTCCCCGACGTGCCGGGGCTCGCCGACGGGTGGGGCAAGGAGATCGCCGCCTGCCCGTTCTGCCATGGGCACGAGGTCGCTGGCCGCACGGTCGCCCTTGACGTCGACGGCCCTCATGCCGAGCGCCTCACCGCGATGCTGACCCGCATCGGTGCAGAGCTGGTGCCGGTCTTCGGCCGCGTGCAACGAGTCGAGCGACGTGACGGCGGCCTCGACCTGACGCTCGACGACGGCACGATTCACGTCGATGCGATGTTCATCGGCCCTACGTTCAGCCAGTCGGCACCCTTCGCCGAGCAGCTGGGGCTGGAGCTGAACGACTCGGGCTGTGTGCGGGTCGACGCCTTCCAGGTTACGTCCACCCCCGGCGTCTTCGCGGCCGGCGATGCGGCGCACGTCCCCGAGCTGCCCATGCCGATGTCGTCGATCCTGACCTCGCAGGCGGCCGGCCTCGTTGCCGGCGCTGCGTGCGTCCAGCACCTGCTGATGCGCGACGCCGTCAGGGCCGGCTAGCCCCAGGACCGATACTCTGGTCTCCTATGCGTATTGCCAGGTTTGCCGGGGACGACGATCCCCGTTTCGGAGTCATTGGTGACGACAACGGCGTCCCCACCATCGCGGTGCTGAACGGGGATCCGCTGTATGCGGGACTCAACCTCAGTGGCCAGAAGATTCCGCTCGCGGATGTGCGGCTGCTTGCGCCCGTCATCCCGCGCAGCAAGGTCGTGTGCGTCGGCAAGAACTACGCCAAGCACGCTGCCGAGATGGGTGGGGAGGTGCCTGAGGAGCCGCTGATCTTCCTCAAGCCCAACACCAGCGTCATCGGGCCGGGCGAGCCGATCTTCTACCCCGAGCAGAGCAAGAACGTGCACTTCGAGGGCGAGCTTGCAGTTGTCATCGGCCGCATCTGCCGCGACGTCCCCGTTGAGGACGCCGCAAAGGTGATCTTCGGCTACACCGTCGCCAATGACGTCACGGCCCGCGACCTGCAGGCCAAGGACGGGCAGTGGGCGCGCGCCAAAGGCTTCGACACGTTCTGCCCGCTCGGACCGTGGATCGAGACCGACTTCGATCCGTCGAACGTCCAGGTCACGACACGGCTCGGAGACGACGTCAAGCAGGACGGCAACACATCCGACATGGTCTTCACGGTCCCGGACGTCATCGCATATGTCTCATCTTTCATGACCCTCCTTCCCGGTGACGTCATCCTCACCGGCACGCCCGACGGCGTCGGCCCCATGGTGGTCGGCGATCAGGTCAGCGTGACGATCGAAGGAATCGGCACCCTCACGAACTCGGTGGTTTCTCGCAATGACTGACATCTCGCTCAACACGGCCGGCACGCGCCCCGTCGTCGCACGGTTCTGCCCCAGCCCGACTGGCAATCCGCACGTCGGCATGGCGCGCACCGCGCTGTTCAGCTGGGCCTTCGCCCGTCACAACGGCGGCAAGTTCGTCTTCCGCATCGAGGACACCGACACCTCGCGTGACAACGAGGAGTCGTACACGCTGCTCGTCGAGGTCATGCGCTGGCTGGGGCTCGACTGGGACGAGGGCCCGGAGGTCGGCGGCCCGCATGGTCCCTACCGCCAGTCCGAGCGGATGGACATCTACGCCGATATCGTGCAGAAGCTGCTCGACGCGGGTTACGCATACAAGGCCTACGACTCGGCCGAGGAGCTGGAGGCCCGCCGCAACGCGGCCCGCGCCGCCGGCAAGCCCAGCGGCTATGACGGCCTGCACCGTAATCTCACGGCTGAGCAGATCGCGGCGTACGAGGCAGAAGGTCGCGAGCCGGTCATCCGCTTCAAGATGCCCGAGCGCACCTACACGTTCAATGATCTCGTCCGCGGCGAGATCACCTTCGACTCGGCCAACGTCCAGGACTATGTCCTCGTGCGCGCCAACGGTCAGCCGCTCTACACGCTGACCAACCCCACCGACGACGCGATGATGGGCATCACGCACGTCCTGCGCGGCGAGGATCTGCTGAGCTCCACCCCACGCCAGATCGCGCTCTACGAGGCATTCGCCGAGATCGGCATCGGCGGGGGATTCACCCCCGAGTTCGGCCACCTGCCGTTCGTGATGGGTGAGGGCAACCGCAAGCTCTCGAAGCGCGATCCCGAGTCGAATCTGCTCGACTACAAGCCCAAGGGCTTCCTGCCCGAGGCGCTGCTCAACTACATGGCGCTGCTGGGCTGGTCCATCGCCGACGATCGCGATGTCTTCAGCATCCCCGAGATGGTCGAGGCGTTCGAGATCGGACGGGTCAACCCCAACCCGGCCCGCTTCGACATCAAGAAGGCCGAGGCGATCAACGGTTCGCACGTCCGCCTGCTGCCCGAGGCTGAGCTGTGCCAGCGGCTGGTCCCGTACTTCCAGGACGCTGGCCTGATCGATGCGACACCCACCGAGACGCAGCTGGGCATCCTGGCCGCCGCGACCCCGCTGGTGCACGAGCGGATGACCTTGCTGACCGAGGCCATCGACATGCTGCGCTTCCTGTTCATCTCCGACGAGGACTTCACGGTTGACGAGACGGACGCCGCCAAGAACTTGGACTCCGCCGGCCTGGAGGTCGCGCGCGCCGCTCGCGACGCCCTGGCGGCCATCCCGGCAGTCGCCGAGTGGAGCACCGCGACGATCGAGGGCGCCCTGCGCGCGTCGTTGATCGACG
>JBBSSC010000146.1:0-6123 GCA_038242465.1 Propionibacteriales bacterium
CCGCCCTGGGCGGTACTGGGTCGAGGTGGGTCGCCGCACGGGCTGCTCCGACTGGTATCCCAGCAAATACACCAATAATAACAAGTACTTCAAGGGTATGGATCGTGGCTCGGAGCGCTGGAAGTCATTCCGTCGCCTGCGCGATCTGTCAGGTAATGCCAAGCACGGATTCGAGCGAGTCGCACGTACCGCCAACCCCAACCCCGCCCGCGGTGCGCAGCAGAACAAGATCCCGCGGGGCTATGCGGGCTGGATGTATCGCGGTTACTGCAAGGCTCTCGGTGCCGGCACGATCGACACCATGACAGTCACCGGCACTGGGCGCTCGATGGCCAAGACCACGAGCCGCAATCGGCAGGGTGCGCTCGTCAAGGGACGCGTGAAGCGCGAGGGCGGACGTACCAACAAGGAGATCATGGTGCGCCTCAGCTCATCGGCCGGGACGCGCGTCATCCGCACCGATCTGACCGACAACAGCGGCACGTTCTACATCGCAGGTCTGCCCTCCGGTCGTTGGACGATCTCGGTGAATTCCGATTCGTGGCGCGGTATCGGACGCGACTTCACGGGCCGCCACTCGATCACGGTCAAGGCCGGCAAGGGCTACAACGTCGGCACGCTGAAGTTCAAGAGCTAACGGGTCTGAGAGGGTGGGGAGCATGACTGTCCTCGTTACCGGTGGCGCTGGCTATATCGGTTCTCATATCGTCCGGGCCTTCGGGTTCGCAGGCCTCGAATGCGTCGTGGTCGACGATCTCTCGAGTGGTCATCGCGAGTTCGTGCCGGACGACGTCACGTTCATCGACACGTCGATCCTCGACTCGGCAGTCGTGGCGAAGGCCATGGTCGAGCACGAGGTCGAGGCGGTTGTCCACCTCGCGGGCTACAAGTACGCGGGAGTCTCGGTACAACGTCCGCTGCACACGTACGAGCAGAACGTCCAGGGCACCGTCAGCCTGCTGCAGGCGATGACGGAGGCGAGCGTCAACAAGATCGTCTTCTCGTCCAGTGCAGCGGTCTACGGCACGCCCGACGTCGATCTCGTGACTGAGGGGACCGCGACGGCTCCTGAGTCGCCGTACGGCGAGAGCAAGTTGATCGGCGAGTGGCTGCTGCGTGATGCCGCGCGAGCCTTCCCGCTGCACCACACTTCATTGCGCTACTTCAACGTCGTCGGTTCTGCCGCGCCGAATCTGTATGACACGAGCCCGCACAATCTCTTCCCGCTGGTCATCGAGGCCCTGCTTGAAGGACGCACGCCGCGCATCAACGGCGATGACTATCCGACCCCTGACGGCACATGTGTGCGGGACTACATCCACGTCGCCGATCTGGCCGATGCCCACGTCGTGGCGACGCAGAACCTCCTGGATAGTGGGCCGCTCGAACCCGTCTACAACCTCGGCAGCGGCGACGGCGTCTCGGTGCGTCAGATCATGGATGCGGTGGCCCAGGCGACGGGTATCGAGTTCGAGCCCGAGGTCGCGGCCCGACGTCCGGGCGATCCCGCGCGCATCGTCGCTTCAGGCGAGCTTGCTGAACGCGATCTTGGCTGGACAATGCGCCACTCGATCGAGGAGATGGTTCGCAGTGCCTGGGAAGCCCGCCAGAGCCACTGAACCGAGCCCGTGAGGCTCAGACCCTACGCAGAACTGCGGTCACCTTGCCCAGGATCGTGGCGTGGGTGCCGTCGATGGGGGAGTAGTCGTCATTGTGGGGCAGCAGCCACACCTTGCCATCCTTGCGCTGGAAGGTCTTGACCGTCGCCTCGCCGTCGAGCATCGCCGCGACAATCTCGCCGTTCTCGGCATTGGGCTGCTGACGGATCACGACGTAGTCGCCGCTGCAGATGGCCGCATCGACCATCGAGTCGCCCGAGACCTCGAGCATGAAGAGCGTGCCGTCGCCGACGAGCGACTTGGGCATGGGGAAGATCTCTTCAACCCTCTCCTCGGCCAGGATCGGACCGCCCGCTGCGATGCGGCCGACCAGCGGGATATTGGTCGCGGTCGGCATCGCATCGTTCATGCCGGTCTCGTCGAATGGCGCCTCGGGCTCGGGCACCGCAGTCGGAGTGCGCAACGCGGCCATGACATCTGGCAGGAAGATCTCGAGGGCGCGTGGACGATTCGGATCGCGCTTGACGTAGCCGAGCCCCTCGAGGGTGCGCAGCTGGTGAGCGACCGACGAGGTGCTCGTCAGGCCGACCGCTGCGCCGATCTCGCGCATGCTGGGCGGATAGCCCCGCTTGGCGATCTCGTCGCGCAGGAACTCCAGCACCTTGCGCTGGCGCGCTGTGAGGCCTGAGGAGTCTGCGGGGCCGTCGGGTAGCTCGGTGACGTCGGCATTGCGATCTTCGCTCATGGTCGAAGCGTATCCCCGAACACGGCCGGAGTTCAAACATATGTTCGATGGCGTGTCGCGGACGTGTCCCCTAGTTTGGCGCCGTGCCCAAGACTCTTGTGAATCCCGCCAGCCACCGATCTGCCGTCGTCACCGGTGCCGCGCGGGGGATAGGGCGCGCGATCGCCGTCGAGCTGATCGCCCATGGCTATGACGTGCTGGTGACGGATGTCGACGGAGCGGCAGCCGAGGCGACGGCTGGCGAGATCGGCGCTCGATTCGGTATGGCACTCGACGTCACCGACCCATCGGCCAACCGCATGGTTGCCGAGCGTGCCCGAGAGATCGCACCGCTGGGTGCCTGGGTGTGCAATGCGGGCGTCGGGATTGATGGTGAGCTGACGGCGTTGTCGGTCGAGCAGGTGCGCGTGATGGTCGAGGTCAATCTGCTGGGTGTTATGTGGGGTGTGAGGGCTGCGGCTGATGTCTTCCGCAACCAGGCCACGGAGGGGGTCAAGGGCGGCGAGATCGGCATCGTGGCATCGCTCAGCGCGCATGCGCCGGTGCCGGGGCTGAGTGTCTATGCCGCGACGAAGGCGGGCGTCCTGTCGCTTGCGACGTCGATCGCACCGGAGCTGCGCGCCGACAAGGTTCGCGTCCACGCTATCTGTCCCGACGGCGTGGCTACCGCGATGGTTGACGGCTTCGATGTTCATGGCGGAGCGCGTGCTGCGCTCGCCGCCGGCGTGATGCTGACGCCTCCGATGGTCGCGCGCGAGCTCGTAGGGATGTTCGGGACGTGGCGTGTCTACAAGACGATGCCCGCATGGCGAGGAGTGTTGGCGCGACTTGCATCGTTATCGCCCCGGCTCGAGCATGCGGCCGATCCGGTCGTCCGCAAGATCGGTGCGCATCGGCTCAAGAAGGCGGGTCTGCGCTGACGCTCAGCGGTCCGCATAGCTGCCCTTGCGGCGGAACGGAAGGCGAAAATGCTTGCGGGCAGGCTCTGGCTCAGGCGCTGGGTCCGGCTCCTCGACGATCTCGACATGCACGGTGTCGCCATCGGCCTCGGAGCCGCGCAGATCGGCGATCTCGGAATCCTCTGCAACGGTCTCTGTCGTGACGATGTCCTCGCGGACCGCCTCGATCGTGGCGCCGAGCAGGATCGCGTAGAGGCCGATCCACAGCCATAGGAGCAGGACGACGACGCCCGCGAGCGCGCCGTACGTCTTGCCGTAGCTGCCGAAGTTGTCGACGTACACCGAGAAGGCCAGCGACACGATGATCCACATGACGCTTGCGACGATGACGCCCTTGGTCATCAGCGAGGGCGAGTCGGAGCGGTCGGGGGCGACGCGGAACAGCACGCCGATTGCGACGATGAGCGCCCCGACGAGGATCGCCCAGCGGACGATCTCTAGAAGGATTCGAACGCCGGGAACGATATCGATCGCGTCGAACACGGCCGGCGCTGCGGCGACCAGGCCGATCACGACGACGAAGAAGACGATCGCGCCTGCTGTCAGACCAAGGGCAACCAGCTTCTTGATGATGAAGCTGCGCTGATCGCGGATGCCGAACATCACGTTGATCGCCGCGACGAGATTGCCGACGCCGCCCGAAGCACTGTAGATCGCCAGAGCCAAGGCGATGACGAGCCCTACCCCGAGTGATCCGTCGGACGTGGACACGAGGGCGTCGAGCTGTCCCGTGATGACGGATGCCGCATCGGACGGCAGGGCCTCGGCGATGTCGGCGGACTGGCGTTGCACCGTTTCGGGGGAGGCGACTAGCCCGTATGTCATGACCGCCGCAATGAGTGCTGGGAAGAGTGACAAGAAGGTGTAGAACGCGACTCCGGCAGCCAGCAGAGAGGCTTGATGGGCCGAAGCGTGCTTCCACGCGGTCAAGATCGTGCTCTTCATTGCCATGTTCCGACCGTAGTGCGGGGCGTCTGACTCCGCCGGACGGGTGGGTTTCGAGAGGGTTTGCCGATGAAAGTTGAAGAAAATTCTGCCTGCAATGGCAGCCAATCAGCGGACGTGTTCGAAATTCTGTTCGATCTGCCCTTCCTTTTGTCAGGAGCGGACCCTATTGTCGTACATGTGTTCGATCGAACGCCTGTTCGCACCATCGAATGACATCGAGGGCAGCGTTCGTTCGGATGCACCACAGTCACCAATCAGTACCGCACCATCAGACCGTCTCACTTCCCCATGGAGGCAATTATGAGCACCATCACTTTCAATCAGACCCCTAGCTTCGACCAGGCTCGGTTCAACAGCCGTCCGGCCGCACCTCAGCTGCGGCTGACGCGTCGCGGCAAGGCGCTTATCGTCTCGGCCAGCGTTGCCATCATTGCGGTCACGGCTGTCTTGTTCGGCCCGTCTTCGACCGCGACTGATCAGGCCGGCATACCCCAAGACACGACGCAGGTCCGCGTTCAGCCGGGTCACACGCTGTGGCAGATCGCCGCCGACGCGAATCCCGATGGCGACATTCGAGCCACGGTCGATGAGATCGTCGAGCTCAACTCGCTCCCCAACGCTTCCTCCCTCCAGATGGGCTCGCAGATCGCGGTTCCGGTCTACGGCAGGTGAGGTCCGGCGGCACTGCCGCCATAGCGTCGAAACCCGGTGAGGTCACAAGGGAAGGTGACCCCGCCGGGTTTTGTCGTTTCGGCGCGCGCGGCTAGACGGCGCGGTCATTGACCGGGGGGCTCGCACCTGTTTGACTGCAGCGTTCTGTCACCAGGAGAAATCCTGACTCGTACCGGAGGAACCGCATGATCCGAAGCTCGGCTTCGCCACGCAGGATCTTCGCGATGTCGTGTGTCGCAGCCCTGATGACAGCGACCCTGGCGGCGTGCTCGTCCGGTGGTCCCGACCCACGGAAGACCGCCGACGAGCTGGCGGTCGCGCTGACCGAGCAGGACGTCTCGAAGGTGCCCACGGTCGAGGGCGGAAGAGTTGCACAGGCCGATTTCGAACGGATCGTCAAAGGGCTCGATGGTGCCAAGGTCAAGGTCACGGTCGCAGATGTCACGACCGACGAAGACGATGAGGATGCCGCGACGGCCACGCTGAACATGAGCTGGACGCTTGAGAGCGCAAGTTGGGACTACACGACAGCGGCGAGGCTGACGTCCGTCGACGATATGTGGCAGGTCGTGTGGAGCCCCGCGATTGTGGGCCCCGATCTAACAGCCGACGAGCGGCTGAGAGTGCGTACCGCCCCCGCCGACCGAGGAGACATCCTCGGCGCGGGAGACGAGGGACTGGTCGTCGAACGCAGCGTCAAGCGGATCGGCATCGACAAGTCGCGCATCACACCGGATCAGGTCGATGGGTCGGCGAGCGCGCTCGCACAGCAGATAGGCATCGATCCCGCGCAGTACGCGAAGCGAGTCACGGATGCGGGGGCGCAGGCATTCGTCGTGGGGCTCGTCGTGCGGGCTGAGTCCGAGGACGCTCTCAGCGATGGCGAGCTGGCGGCGATCCCGGGCGCCGTGCAGTTGGCCGCCGAGATCCCGTTGGCTCCGTCGCGGACCTTCGGGCAGCCATTGCTCGGCGTCGTCGGGGAGGCGACCGCCGAGATCGTCGAAAAGTCCAAGGGAGCCGTCCGGGCGGGTGACATGGTGGGTCTTTCCGGTCTAGCGCTGCGGTATGACAGGCAGCTTCGCGGCAAGCCGGGCGTGGCCGTCGAGGCCGTTGCCGAGGGGGAGGGCTCCACGCCTCGCGCAGTGTTCACGGGCAAGGCCAAGCCTGGCAAGCCGCTTCG
>JBBSSC010000147.1:0-6112 GCA_038242465.1 Propionibacteriales bacterium
ATCGCGGCGGCCATCACGGCTGAAGGCGCGCAGGGCACGGTGCATCCCGCGCACCTGATGGAGGTCGCGCCCGTGGCTCGATTCCGGCGGCGCCCCCTGAGTGGGCGACCCGTCGTCGGCATCTCGGACGCCTCGGCCTACCGGGTCGAGCAGGCCGACCGTCGCAAGCTCAAGGCGCTGTTACCCACGAGCAAGAGCCTGGACATCCGCGTCCTCGAGGACGAGCCTCGGCCGTCGGTCCGTCCTGACGCGCTGGCGTTCCGCAGCGGTGAGATCGATCCCTTGGCGTTCTACGACCGTTGCGACATCGTGATCGTCCCCGCGCCCCGTATCAACGGCTCGACGCTGCTCCGGCCCGCGATCGAGGCGATGGCCCGTGGCTGCGTCGTCATCGTCGATCCGGCGCTGCGCCCGCTGCTGGGCGATGCCGCGTTCTATCTCGATGCCGATGACATTGGTGCGCTGATCAAGCGACTCACCGCCGACCCGGCAACGTTCGCCGCGCAGCAGGAGCGCTCGATGGGGTTCTGCCAGACTGAACTGTCCGCTGGCGCATTCGCCGCCGCGGTCACCGCACTCACCACCCCAGGGGGACCGGAATGAGCAGCACGCAGGACACCGCACGTTCGATCGTGCGCCGGCTCATCGCCGAGCGCACCACGGCGCTGGTCGTCGCCACGGCCGTCCTCGTGGTGCTGGGCCTGATTGGGGCGCTCGTCGACGCATACGGCCTCACGCTGGCCTGCATCCTGGTGCTCCAGGCTGCCATCGCGGGCTATCTCGTCACGGCCCCCGAGTCGGGCAGCGAGACAGGCACGGCACAGGCCGCGGTCGACCGCTCCTCGGCTCGCACGCTGGCGGACATCGCTCACGCCCGGCAGTCCATCCTCGACGCGATCGCCGAGATCGACCCCCGCACGAAGTGAGCTCGAGCGAACCGCTTCGGATCATCGCGGCGAGCCTGCACGGGATCGATGTCATCGACGGCGGCCAGACCCTGCGCCTGACCGGCACGTGCCGCCGGCCCGGCACCGATCGCGATGAGCCGTCGGAGCAGGAGCTCGTCCTGCACTGGCACTCGGCCGACGGTCGCAGCGCGATGCGCATCTACACAGAGCCCAGGCTGCGGTACGAGGACGGCGCGTACCGCTGGACCGGCTTCACCGCAGATGTCCCGATCGTGCAGGTGCCAAGCGGCACGACAGGGCTCGAGGTGGCTCTCGCCACCGACGATGGCAGCGACGAGGACTCCGCCGTGCAGCTCGGTGCGGCACCAGGTGCCCTGGCCACCTCGCGCCCGATCATCGCCTCGGGGCGTCGTCTGCAGCTCTTCGCGTCCCCGACCGAGCATGCCGAGATCGTCGCGCAGGCATATCCGGGCCTCACCGCCGGTCTGCGCTGGCGGACCGGCCTAGCTGTGCGTTGGCTCAAGGACGCCCTGAAGCGGCGACCGTACGCATTCATCCAGCCCATGCGGCTCGTCACCCGGCCGCTGTTCTTCCGCCGTGAGATCTGGCTCGTCGGCGAGCGCGCCGACACCGCGCGCGACAACGGCTATCACCTGTTCACGTACCTGCGCCGTGAGCGCCCCGACATCGAGGCGTACTACGTGCTCGATCCGTCCAGCGATCGCTTCGAGGAGCTCTCGGCCCTCGGCCGGGTCGTCCGGCACTCATCGTGGAAGCACCGGGTCCTGATGGTCCACGCGACAGTGCTCGCGAACGCCTACTCGGTCAAGCACATGGTGCCGTCGCGCTGGAAGAAGCAGCACTACATGCGTCAGCTCAACTGGCGTACCGGTGCGTTCCGCGTGTATCTGAAGCACGGCATCCACGACAAGACCCGCGAGCTGCGGCGCCGCACGGGCGGCTACGACCTGTTCCTGACCGCAGCGGCCCGTGAGTCCGAGGCCGTCCGGCTGACGTCAGGCTACGATCTGCAGATCGCCGAGACGGGCCTGCCGCGCTTCGATGCGCTCGTGCCGACGCCGCCGAGCCGCACGATTCTGTTCATGCCGACGTGGCGTCGCTACCTCGCGCCCAAGCTGTTTGGCGACGGCGCGAGCGGAGAGCAGCCCTTCGAGGGCTCGACGTACCAGCGCTTCGTCGACGGCCTGCTCTCGAGCGAGCGCCTGCACGCCGTCCTGGCCCAGTACGATCACCGCCTCGAGCTCATGCCGCACTACAACCTGCGCGAGCAGTACGTCGATCCATCGCTCGGGGGCGACCGCGTAACGGTGCTCGACGGCGGCGCGTCCGACATCCAAGACATCATGCGCCGGTGCGATCTGTTCCTGACCGACTACTCGTCGGTGCACTTCGATCTGGCGTACCTCGGCACGCCGATGATCTACACGCACTTCGATCGCGAGGAGTTCGCCGCGGGCCACGCCGAGCCGTCGTGGTTCGATCACGAGCGCGATGGCTTCGGACCGGTCACCCACGACATCGAGGCGACAATCGACGCGATCGAGCGCTATCTTGCGGCCGGCAACGTCCGCGAGCCCGAGTACGACGCACGTGCCGAAGCGCTGTTCACCTTCCACGACCGCAACAACTCCCAGCGCACCGTCGAAGCAATAGAGCACCTCGTCCGCACCCGCGGCATCCGCTGAGTGTGACGTTTGCGCGTTGCGTCCCGCGGGACGTGACGCGAAAACGTCACACTCAGCGGGGGCCTACGGCAACTTGGTGCCGAACTCTCCGTCGGTGGCCTTGAACAGCGCGGCCGCGAGCTGCGCCTGCGCACTGTCGATGAACGACCGGGTGATGTGCGTGCCCTGGCGGTAGACCAGAACGTTGCCGATCACCGCTGCGCAGCGGTTGCCGTCGGGGCAGATCGTGTCGGCCATGTCGATCGTCGTGACACCCGGAACCTCTTTCTCGGCCTGCAGTGCCGCGGGGGCGCCCGAAGAAGCGATGCCCTTGTCACGGTCGAATGCGCACGCGGGGAGGTTCTTGGGATTCTGCGCGACGCATTCGTAGACCGGCTCGGTCGAAGGAGCCGGATTGTCGAGCAGCGCCGTGACGGGAATGCCGGCCTTGGTCAGTGTCGACCAGTACGACGCCATGCCCGCAGCCATCGCGTCCTGCGTCGCGTCCTTGTCGTCCGTCTTGCCCTCGGGCAGCGCCTCGCGCATGCGGTGCGAGGCGATGACCAGATCCGGGTCGAGGTCGAGGATCTTCTGCAGCGCGGCCTTGCCCCATGCGCGGCAGTCGACCTTGTTGGGTCGATCGATGCTGGCGTCGGTGAACGGGCACGCGGACTTCGTGATCTGGACGAGCTTCCAGCCCTCGTCCTTGGCAATCTCGTCGAGCACGGTCTGCCACTGCGCGATCTTGGAGTCACCGACGATGACGACGGTGCGCTTCGAAGCGGTGTCGCCCCACTCGCACGGCTTGGGTGTGGCGTCTCCGCCCTCGACCTGGCAGCCGGATCCGTCGCTGTAGAACGGCGGACGATCGTCGACTGCCTCGGTAGCTAGCGGGCGCATCTCGTCGACCGACTTGATCTCGCTCCAGACGACGTTGCGATTGGCCGGGTCGAGCAGCGCGGCCGCGCCGGTGCTGTTGGTCGTCCGGGCTTCTTCTACGACCGCGCCGACGCTGACCGAGGCGATGAGGGCGTAGCCGACACCGACGCCGATCGCGGTCAGGGCCAGTCCCAGGCCCAGAGCGCGCCCGGTCGGCTTGAAGAACGTCCCGAACCGCACGGGGTTCTCGATAAAGCGGTTCGACAGATATGCCGGGATGATCGACAAGATCATCAGGATCACGACGTAGCGCAGGCGCATGTCGGGACGTTCGGCCTGCGCTGCAATCAGGATGGGCCAGTGCCACAAGTAGATCGAGTACGACAGGCCGCCTATCCAGACCATCGGCGCGATGCTCAGGAGCCGCTGCGGCGAGTACGGCGTCTGCCGCAGCCCGCTCGCGATCATCAAGGCGGCACCGATGGTCGGAACGAGCGCATTGGTGCCCGGCCAGATCGTCTTCTCGTCGAAGAAGAACACCGCATACGCGATCATCGCGATGCCGACCCAGCCGCCGATCGCGCGCAGGAGCCCGGGGATGCGTTCGACCCGGACCGCCGCGAGCGCGAGCAGCGCGCCGAGGCCGAGCTCCCAGATACGCGTCGTCGAGACGAAGTAGGCCGTCGCGGGGCTGTCGGCCGTCTGCTGCACCGAGTATGCGAATGAGGCGACGGTCGCGACGCCAAGCACCACGAAAGCGCCCTGCTTCCAGCGCTTGGCGGCGAAGATCCCGATGATCAGCATCAGGATGGGCCAGACCAGATAGAACTGCTCCTCGACCGCGAGCGACCAGTAGTGCTGCACGGGCGACTGGCCGATGTCCTCGGCCAGATAGTCGACACCGCGATCGGCCAGGCGCCAGTTCACGATATAGGCGGCGGCCGAGATGATGTCGCCGCCGAAGTCCTTGCGCTGCGTGATCGGCAGGTACAGATATGCCACGAGCGCCGAGAAGACCAGTACCGCCGCGCTGGCCGGCAGGAGCCGCTTCATGCGGCGCGCCCAGAAGCTGGCCAGGTTGACGCGTCCCGTGCGCGAGACCTCACGCGCCAGCAGCCCCGTGATCAGGAAGCCCGACAGGACGAAGAAGACGTCGACGCCAACGAATCCGCCGGCCATGAACGGCACTCCCGCGTGACCGATCAGTACGGCGCCGACCGCGATCGTCCGCATGCCTTCGATGTCGAGGCGGATCTGGCGGCCGTGTTCGGGCCGAGTGACCTCGGCACCTCCGGCCGGTCGGTCCAGTGCGGTGGACATGCGTCGGTCCCGTCTGTGTTTCGAGAAACTGTGCTCTAAAAGCTCTGTCGTGGCGGCCCGCGGGCCTCGCACAGGTTATCCGATCGGCTGAAGACGACGGATGAGCAGGCGCAGACGTGGGATTGGTAGCCTCATGGCGTGACTCTGGACATGGCCATCATCGGCCTGGGATATGTGGGCCTCCCCCTCGCGCAGCAGGCCGCCCGCTCGGGCCTGAGCGTCGCGGGGTTCGACGTCAACGCATCCATGGTGCAGACGCTCACCGATGGACGCAGCCACATCGACGATCTGTCCGATGCCGATATCTCCGAGATGCTCCAGCTGGGCTTCTCGGCCTCGACTGACGAGTCCGTGCTGGCCGACGCCGCCGCGATCGTCATCTGCGTCCCCACCCCGCTCTCGCTCGACGGCGAGCCCGATCTCGGCGCCGTCATCGCAGCCACCACGACGATCGCCCGACAGCTGCGCCCCGGCCATCTCGTCGTGCTCGAGTCGACGACGTACCCCGGCACGACCGATGAGGTCGTCCGCCCCATCCTCGAAGAAGGCGGGCTCGTCGCGGGCGTCGACTTCCACCTCGCCTTTAGCCCCGAGCGGGTCGATCCGGGCAATCCGGTCTACGGCATCGCCAACACACCCAAGGTCGTGGGCGGCCACACACCCTCGTGCACTGATGTCGCGACGGCGTTCTACGGCCGATTCATCGACACCGTGGTGCCGTCGACTGGCACACGCGAGGCCGAGATGACCAAACTGCTCGAGAACACCTACCGACACATCAACATCGCGCTGGTCAACGAGATGGCGCAGTTCTGCCACGAGATGGATATCGACCTGTGGGAGGTCATCCGCACTGCGGCGACCAAGCCCTTCGGCTTCCAGGCCTTCTACCCCGGGCCCGGCGTCGGCGGCCACTGCATCCCCATCGACCCCAACTACCTGTCGTACAAGGTGCGCTCATCGCTCGGACGTCCATTCCAGTTCGTCGAGCTCGCCCAGTCGATCAATCTGCAGATGCCCGCGTACGTCGTCGAGCGCATCACGGATCTGCTCAACGACGTCGGCCTCGCGCTGCGCGGATCGACCATCTTGCTGCTCGGCGTGACGTACAAGCCGAATATCGCCGATCAGCGCGAGTCACCTGCTACCCCGCTCGCGCAGCTACTGCGGGCCAAGGGCGCGAACCTCGTCTTCCACGATCCGCATGTCGAGACGTGGACGCCCGGCGACGTCTCGGTGCCTCGCGCCGACGATCTCGACGAGGCGCTGCGCACCGCCGATGTGTCGGTGCTGCTGCAGAACCACCGCGCCTACGATCTG
>JBBSSC010000148.1:0-6101 GCA_038242465.1 Propionibacteriales bacterium
ATCCCGTCGAGCCCGGACTCGCGTGCCCAAGCGGCAAGCCGCGCGACTTGCTCGCTCCGCGGGTCTGGATGCGGCCGACCTTGCGTCCGGCAGCGACGTACGGAGCGAGCGCCTCGGCGAGCGCATTCTGCTCGGACTCGCTCAGATCAATCTCATAGGTGACGCCAGCGACGGCGAATGTGACGGTGGGGGAATCTGCTTCGATAGCGTCTCCAGAGATATCGGAGAAGTATCGTGCAATTGTCTTCTTAGCCATGAACCCACTAGATCACGAAAGCACCCGGTCAACAAATGGGAGCGTGATATTTCTGTCATCTCCTCGCGGCACAGCGAAATGGCGATTCGCTGAAGAGTCGTGCCAAACCTGACCCGTTGGTAGCGTGTGCGCGTGCCCCGGCCGAGCCTGCGATCCAGCTTCATCGCGGTGGCGATCGCCATCTTCGGTTTGCATCTCGTCTCGGTGACCCTCGCGGCGCTGCCCCCCAATCGCTACTCCGACGCCGTGCAGGGCCAGACCGCGTATCTGGATCCGTACTTCACGCAGAACTGGCGGCTGTTCGCTCCCAACCCGATCTCCGAAGACCGCAACCTGCTGTTCCAGGGCGCCTATCTGCGCGCGGACGGCACGCCGGCCACGACGGACTGGGTCGACTGGACCGAGGTCGAGCTGGATCTCGTCAGGCATCGCCTGATCGGGGGGCGGGCCGGCTACGTGACTTCCAAGCTCGTGACGCCGTTGCGCGGCCGCACCGCCGTCCTTACCACAGCTCAGCGGCTCGTCCTGTCCGACTCGTCCCAGACCGAACCGGCGACATTCGCGGGGCTCACCGCGCAGCTCGAGGCGGCATCCATGCCGCGTCCGACGGCTACAGGATTGCTGCGGTACGAGCAGGCCACGGCCCGACTTGCTACCGATGTGCTTGAAGCGCGCTGGCCCGATCTGAAGCTCACCGCGGTGCGCTACACGATCCGCCGCCAGGGAGTCGTGCCCTTCGCGGCACGCACGGGATCGGCGGCTGAACGCGAAGCGGCGCGCCCGCCCGCAACCGATGAGACGGGCGGTTGGCGCGTCCCGCTACGAGCGCCGGACGCCGAGCGTGCCGCGATCCGGGAGTTCGAGAGGGCGCACGGATGATCGGGCGCGCGTTCGCCTGGCTCAGCGAGGAGAAACACTCGACCTACGGGCTGTCTGTGACCCGGATGATCTTGGGCTTCATTGTCGCGAGCCAGCTCGTGGTCAATTGGTCCGATCGGCACTACACCTGGGGCGACGGTGCCCAATGGACCGAACTGGTGCGCGACGGACGCGGCTGGCCCTCATTCCTCGGCGTGTTCGCCCAATCCGGTGGCACCGGCTTCGATGTGCTCTACCTCGCCACGGTCGCGTTCGGCACGTCCATGATGCTTGGGCTGTACACGCGCGCCGCGACGTTCATGACCCTGTTTCTGTGGGTGTCGCTGTACGTCAGCAATCCCTTCGTCGGATCGGGTGGCGATGCCATCCTGCGGATGGTGCTGCTCTACCTGTGCTTCACGGACTCTGGACGGCACTGGTCGCTGGATGCGCGGATCCGCCGACAGAGGGGTGAGATCCGCGGGATCGTCCCATCGTGGATGTCCAACACGCTGCACAACCTCGCGATGATCTTGATCATCCATCAGGTGGTCATGGTCTATCTGGGATCGTCGTTCTGGAAGGTGCAGAGTGCGGTGTGGAAGGACGGGACAGCTGTCTACTACCCGCTGCAGACCGACGCCTATTCGCCGTGGAGTGACGTGCTGCAGCCGCTGTATGCGCAATCTGCATTCATCGCAGGCGCGACCTACACCGCGATCTTCGTGCAAATGTTTTTTCCGGTCTTCCTGCTCTACCGGCCCACACGATTCCTGGCCCTCATCATGATCACCGGGATGCACCTCGGCATCGGTCTTCTGATGGGGATCATGTACTTCTCCCTGGTCATGATTGCGGTCGACATGATCCTGGTCAGCGACCGCTCGTGGACCAGCGCACTGGATTGGTCGTCAGCGAGATATCGAATCATTAGGGACAGTTTGACTCGTTTGACTCGTCGCGAGATCCAGAAAAAAATATGATGCTATGTCATAACTCACAGTTGCTGTGCTTCGTTGGGCACGGGTATGACGAAGAAAAAAATAGCCAGGAACTCGATCGCCGTTGGTCTTGCGACCCTGATCGTCACTGCGGGGATCTCTTTCTCGGCCAACGGGGCCAGCACGTTCAAGTCATACGGCGAGTCGCAGTTCATCGCCGCCACCGGGGCAGCGGGGGACCCGCTTGTCGATCCACTCGGCAATGCGCTCGAGTCGAATCAGCAGGCCGGTACGAGTGGAGCTGTGGCTTGCGAGCCGACCAAGCTACCGAACTGCGGCAGTGAGGCTTCCACGGCCAGTCCCGCGCAGGCGCTCAACACTGTTCTTGGCCCGGTTGGCAATGTCCTCGGAGCGAATGTCGGCCCGGTGGGCAACTTCGCGAGCGCTCGCGGCGGGGCGTCGGCCGCCGCTTCGGGAGCTGTCACCAATAACGGCATCAGCAACGTCGGTGACCCGGCGAGCCCAAGCGCGCTCGGCAACGCGACGCTCGACCTGACGGGCGTGGGCAGCCCGCTCGAGGGACTCGGCGGCCTGACGAATCTGAAGCTTGATACCGGCGCCGTGGCAGCGCGCGCCTCCCTGGCATCGCCGACCTCGAGCCCCGTGCGGAACTCCGAGGTCGCCGGCGGAAAGATCACGATCGCTCTGCCGGCGCTCGCGAGTCTCAATACCGCCGTCGGAGGAGCGGTCAGCGACGATCTCAGTGATCCGATCGAGCTCAACGCCTCGGCGCTATGCTCGCTGGTCGCCGACCTCGGTCAGACTCTGACCGGCAGCCTGATCCCCGGTGTCAACATCGATCTGTGCGCCCAGCTGTCGGATCCGCTGCTCAACCTGGACACGCTGCTGAGCGGCGAGATCCGGGGCCTGGAGCCGCTGGTCGCGGGCCTGGAGAATGTCACCCAGAACGGCGTCACGTTCAACTTCCAGGACGGCACAATCACGATCGATCTCGAAGCCGCCTTCTTCGCGGCGACGGGCAAGCACATCAACGACTTGGGCCCCAACACCGAGATCCTCGCCGAGATCCTGCCGTCCCTGGCCCTCAACGTCAACGATGTCGTCGCCAACTTCAAGGCCAGTGTCCTCGACAAGCTCGATGATCTGGAGCTTGAGGTCTCCTTGGTCGGTGGGCTGATCCCGATCCCGCCTTTCGGCCTCGGCACGATCACCGATCCGCTGGCCACGACGTTGCTCGACCCCCTGTTCGACGCCCTGGATGACGCCCTTGTGACGGCAGGCACACCGCTAGCCGATGGTCTCCGGACGCTCGTGACATCGATCAGTCCGCTGCTGAAGGTCATCGTCAACGTGCCGGACACCTACCGCAACGTGGTCAAGGCGCAGCGCGGCGGTGTGGCCACAGCGGCTGCGGGCGATGCGTTCTCGCAGACGGCGCTCCGCGTGCAGGTCGGTCCAGATGGCGCGCTTGCCGACCTGCTGCTCGGCAACGCTCTCGTCGGACCCAACATGGTCGTCGCCGCACCGCCTGCGGATGCCGCGGCCGCTGCGGGTGACGACTCGGATGCCCCGGCAGACAACGGCGACGGGGCCGACGCCAACTCCGATTCGGGCTCGGTCGCCGACTCGGACGCCAACTCCAACGGCAATGCCGACACCGTCGCCGACGCTGATGCTCAAGCCGATGCCGATGTGACGACAACTCTGCCCAGCGCAGGTGCACCCAACCTGCTCCCGTTCTGGCTGCTCGGTCTCGCCCTGCTGCTGGTTGGCGGCGCGGTGCTCGTCAACGAACGCCGCAGGCTGAGCGCGGTCTAGCTGACGTCGAGCGGCTGCCGGTACCCCTCGGGTGGCCCGGCAGCCGCATCGATCGGCAGCCGGATGTCAGACCTGTCGTCCCGCCTCGATCTAGGATGGTCCGCATGCCCCCTGAGCCCCGGGACGCTGGTCCCGCGCGTCCTCGGCACCGCTGGGTCATCGAGCTGCTGCTGGTCGTCGCGATCGTCCACTCGGTCATCCTGGCCCTCTGGCTGGCGCCCGCCAGCCCCCTCCGCGACGCGGCCGGCGGCGGCCGCCTCGCCTCATACGTCAATCCGTACTTTCAGCAGAGCCGCGACTCGATCGGTATCGGCTCGCAGCGGGTCGACGAGTCGTTCAGCATCCGTGCCTTCGTGGTGCCCGACGGCGGCGAGAAGGGCAAGCCGACCGAGTGGGTCGACGTGACGGCACGGGACAACCAGGCCATCGGGCATCACCCCGCGACGGGGCGCGCGCGGGACATCGCCCGGCGGCTCGCAACGAATCTGAATCTCGTGATGTTCAAGCTGTCCGAGGAACAGCGCACGATCGTGAGTAAGTTGACCGCCGACGACGTCCCGAGCGCCGTCACAACCGCGCTCCGGAAGGCCGACGGTGCCGACGACGCCGTGCGTATGTTCCAGGCCTACGACCAGATGGCCACGCAGTTCTCCTCGCTGTACGCGCAGGCGCAGTGGGACGGGCGCGTCGTGCAGGTGCAGTTCCGGGTAGGCCGCAGAACCGTGCCGGCCTACTCCGACCGGGACAAGATGTCGCTGGACGATGTCGACTTCGCGACTTTCTCATTCGGCTGGCGGCGGACATTCCATGGTTCGGCCGAGGCGCGGGCCAGCTTCGACTCGTATGTGGAGAAGTCCTCATGACGATCGTCGAGTCTCGCGCGGTGGACTGCGCGGGCACGTGGCGCGATCGGCTCGACGACTGGCTCATGGGCGATCGGCATGCGCTGATGGCCTCCGCGGTGTGCCGCATGGGCGCCGGGTTGGCTGTGCTGGGTCTGCTGCTGACAAACTTCTCGACTCGTGACATGTGGGTCGGCGAAGGTGCTGCGTGGGCAGCGCCGGCACGGGCCATCAGCCAGTTTCCTGAGCTTGCGCTGCTCGACGGGGTAAGCGGCGACATCCTGGTGCTGGTCTACGTCCTGACGATGCTGGCGAGTCTGGCCCTCGTGTTGGGCTGGCACGCCAAGGCCGCCAATGTCGTGACCTTCGTGGGCTTCATCGCAATCGTCGGGCAGAATCCGGTGGTGGGCTCGTCCGGTGACGATCTGATCCGGCTGACCCTGCTGTGGATGCTGCTGATGCGCACGTCCGAGCGGTGGTCGCTGGATGCGTATCGGCGTGAACGTCACCTGGCCGCTCAGGAGGGTCGATCGCGCGACGAGGAAATCCTGCCTTCGTGGCTGTCGACCGGCCTGCACAATGTGGGACTGCTCGCGCTGGGTGTCCAGACCATTCTGGCGGCGATGGCCGGCGGCCTCGATAAGTTGACCGACAGCGGTTGGCGGCAAGGCACGGCGCTCTACTCGACGATGCAGCTGCCGGAGTTTCGTCCGTTCCCAGGGCTGGCCGACTCCGTGTGCGGAAGCGCTGTTGCTCTCGCGGTGCTGACGTACGGAGTCATGCTCTCTCAGCTGTTCTTCGGACCCTTGCTGCTCCACGCCACCACACGCCGGATCGTGATCGTCCTGGCCGTCGTCGTCAACGTCCTGCTCGGTGTGATGTTCGGTCAGCTGTGGAGCGCGGTCAGCACGTTGGCGCTGACGGCCCTGTTCGTCTCGGACGATACCTGGCAACGCATCGAGCACGCCGGTCTGCTGATTTGGTATCCCGTCGCCGACTGGTGTGTCGAGCGTCGGTACAACATCCTCGACTGCCTCGACGACATCCGTTACCGACTCGTCTTCCCGGCCGTCGACTGGATTCGCCTGACCCTTCTCCGCCGCTAGCCACACTGCCTAGGAGGGCTCAGACGGTCTGGGCGGAGACCCGGCGGCCGGACAGCACGAGCGCTATGACCGGGATGGTCAAGACGGCCGCGGCGGCGTTGAGCGTGCCGAAGCCGCTGAGGGCGACGATGACACCCGCGAGCAGCCCGCCGAAGGCTCCGGCGAGGTTCATGGCCAGATCTGAGAAGCCCTGCACGACCGGACGGTCGGCCACCGCGAGCGAGCCGGTCAGTGCCGCTGCCCCCGCGATGACAGATGC
>JBBSSC010000149.1:0-6052 GCA_038242465.1 Propionibacteriales bacterium
CTCGGTCAGCACGATAGGCCGTTCGGGGCAGACTCCCGCGGCGGTTGTCGCGTGATAGCTGCCCTCGGTTGCGACGACCTTGAGGCCGAAGGGACGCAGCGCGGTCATGTGGGGCTCGACGGTGCGGGTGCCAAGATCGCAACCGCCGGCGTAGGGCAGCTCGAAGTCGTCGTACCGGTGCATCAAGGGGCCGAGGAACATGATGATGCTGCGCGTGCGGCGTGCCGCCTCCGCGTCCATCTTGCTGAGGTTGAGCTCGGCCGGGACGACGAGCTCGAGATCATTCTCGGCGTTGAGCCACGTGGCCTTGACGCCGATCGAGGTCAGCACCTCGAGCAGGCGGTTGACCTCTTCGATGCGGGCAACCTTGCGCAGCACCGTGGTGCCGGCGTTGAGCAGTGAGGCGCACAGCAGGGCGACTCCGGCGTTCTTGCTGGACTTGACGTCGATCGTCCCCGAGAGTGTTGTGCCGCCGGCCACTCGCAGGTGGCTGGGGCCAGATGTGCCAACCGTGACCAGCTCGGAGTCGAGTGCGCTGCCGATGCGGGCCAGCATGTCGAGGGTCAGGTTCTGCTGGCCCTTCTCGATCCGGTTGATAGCGCTCTGGCTTGTCTTGAGCTCGGCTGCGAGCTCTGCCTGGGTCAGACCGCTGTGCTGTCGGGCATCCCTGATGAGGGCACCGATACGGGCAAGATAGTCGTCGCGCACAGTCATGTCAGCCACCATATCTCAGATATGAGATAACTCAATTGAGGTGGCCGGCGTGCCGCGAGGGCAGCGTCGAGGCCTGTCAGAGTTCGAATATCGAGGAGTCAGTCTGGCCCAGCAGGCGTGCATCCTCGACGCCGCTGAAGTTGCCGACGTGGCCCCAGTAAATGCCGTACGCAGCCTCGGCGATCGTGCGGTCATGCACCGGGAACAGTGCCGACGGCCCGACACGACGAGCAAAATCGACCGTCTCGCTGACCTTGCCCCAGGGTGCACCGAGCGGGAGCGCCAGGACGTCGACGCCGCCGGGGGAGTACTCATAGGTGTCGCCGGGATGGAACAGAACGGGTTCGCCTGCTGCTTCGACGAGCACTCCGACATTCGCAATGCGGGCGATCTCGGGGACGATCTCGGCGTGGGTCGAACCGACCCCGCGAAGTGTGATTCCCTTCACGACCGTCTCGAGCCCGTCGGCGTTGAGCTGCCACGCGCCGGCTTCGACCTGCGTCGCGGTCTCGGGATCGCATAGCAGCAGTGCGTCCGGATTCTTGGCGAGCAGACCTGGCGCACGGTCGCGGTCGAGGTGGTCAGCGTGCTGATGCGTTACGACGATCGCGTCGAGTCCTTCGAGGGCGAAGGTCTCGTCGGGGCTGAATCCGCCCGGATCGATGAGGACGCGGGTGTCAGCGGCTTCTACGAGGATGGCGGCGTGGCCGAATCGAGTGATCTTCACGCCTCCATCCTGCACCCGCGCTTCGAGGCTAGTGCGAGGTGGCCGGGATGCTTGCGATCTGTGGCACATCCGTTCCGAAATATTGCTGCAAGATCGTCTGGCGATCCTTGCCGGCTCGCGCCAAGATCAGGCGTTCGCCCGCCGCTGTGCGGCCGATGACTTGGTGCTGTGCGACGTTACGAGCGATTACCAAAGCCGTGGCCCAAGGGAGTCGCACGGGAAGGTCCAGGTCATTCAGTCCTTGTCGGCCGAGGAAGGGTCGCAGCATGCTGAGCAACCGCGCCTTCGCATAGGCGCGACGTATGCGGGCCAGTCGCCTGAAGTGCAGACTGCTCTGGGCCTGGAGGATGCCGTTCGCGAGCTCGGCGCCGGCCGGCGTGACATCCGCTTGGGCTAGCAGCACGTGATAGTTGAACCGGTGCTGTTCGCGTTCGGTCGTCCCGAGCCAGTCCTCGTCCACGCCTATGAGCCAGCCGATGTACTTCCAGAGGTGCATCACGGCGGCAGAGTCCTCGCGGGTGACTCGCACACCGAGGGCTCGCACGCCCAGCAACAGGGCGCCGTTGAAGAGTCCCAGCGTCGCTGCCTGGTCGGACTGGTTGATCGGCAGGCCCCAGCGCTTGGTGTCCCACCGGTCGCCCGTCTCGAAGCGGTGGTTGACCATCGCGTGCATGAGCCGCACATGAACCGTGAGCTTGAAGCCCTCTCCATCGCGACGCATCGCATCGTGCTCCGAGATTGCGATGCCCCACTTCTGCGTCTCGCCGAGCCGTCGCAGCGTCATGTCGCCGGACAGCGCTCCGGTCTTGACGAGCAGGTCGGTGGGGCCGCCGAAACGGTAGCCGCCGAGGAGCGAGAGCTGCAGCAGGACATCCGCGGCGGTGCGGCCGAAGCGCCGATAGACGTACGCGCCGCGATTGACGAGGTCGAAGTCGACCCAGTCGGGGACGGCCTCGACGTGCTCGAAAAATGCCCGTAGGGCCGGGGGAGCGTCCTCGATGGAATTGATGCCCTGGTGGAGGGCCCTATTGAACTGCGCCATCGGGATGCGGCTCGGGCCGCGCATTGCGGCGACGAGCTCAGCGCCGATCTCGTCGCGCTGCATGAACCGCGTGCCGATTCGGTGCATGAGTTCTTCGTCGATCTCGTCGACGCGGCCGACAGACTTGAGGATGCGGCCTATTCGGGCACCCCGCTCCTCGCCGGAGCGGAATCGCGTCGGATACGTCACGGGTGCGTCGATCGTCATGCCAAGACCGTGACACGAGCATTTACTCGCATACAATTCGCATATGCCACGTACCCGACCTCCCGCTGACCTGCGTCGCAAGCCTCAGCAGCAGCGGTCCCACGCAATGGTCGAGCGCATCGTCGTTGCAGGTCAGACGGTCCTTTTGCGCGATGGCTACGGCAGCTTCTCGACCAACCGCGTCGCGGACGAAGCCGGGATCAGCCCGGGTTCGCTCTATCAGTACTTCGCCGACAAGCAGGCGATCCTCGCCGCTGTAGTCGATCGTTACGCCGACGAGCTGTCCACCCAGCTGGCTGCGGTGCTGACGACCCATCTCCACAAGCCAGGGCCCGAGCTGATCCGTTCGACGCTCGAGGCCTTGATGGATGCCCTAGGCGCAAATATCGAGTTCCTGCGGCTCGTGGTCGAGCAGCTTCCACGGGCGCTCGACAACGGGAAAGTCGCTGCGACGGAGCAGCGAATCGGCGATCTCGTGTCGGCCTACCTGCAGATCAACCCGCCGCGATCCAGACGCCACGACCCAGCGATATCTTCATGGATCCTGGTGCGAACCGTGGAACACCTCACAATCCAATACGTGCTGGAGGAGCCGCAGATCCCGCGCGACGTCTTCATCGACGAGCTGACAGCCCTCGTGTTCGGTTATCTCGAGCCGGGTCGCTGACACCGAAGACGAGTCGAAAGCGAGTACCCCTAGCATCAAGGCGTGAGCCACATGTCGACCAAGCCGGCGCCGATGTCGCGGTCTGCGGCCGCTGGTGTCCTGATCGGCTCGTTCGTCGCGGTGCTGTACGCCTTGGAGGCTGTCGACACGTTGTTGTCGGGCAGCCTCGATCAGCACGGTGTGCAACCGCGCGATCTGCAAGGACTTGACGGCATCGTGTTCGCGCCGTTGCTGCATGGGGGCTGGGGCCATCTGGTCAGCAACACGGCGCCGCTGCTCGTCCTAGGTTTCCTTCTCGCGCTCTCCGGGGTGCGGACGTGGCTCTATGTCACGGCCGTCGTCTGGATAGCAGGGGGAGTGGGGGTGTGGTTGTTGGGAGGCACCGACACCAATCACATCGGGGCATCGGGGGTCGTCTTCGGATGGCTCAGCTACCTGATCGTGCGCGGCGTGTTCAACCGCAGTCTGCGCCAGATCCTGCTTGGTGTCGTCATCTTCTTGGTCTACGGAAGCCTGCTGTGGGGAGTACTGCCTGGACGGCCCGGCGTCTCGTGGGAAAGCCATCTGTTCGGAGCAATCAGCGGTGCGCTGGCTGCCTGGCTCCTCGCGCCGAGAGATGACACTGACGGAGTTTCCTGACACTCGTCGCCTTCGTTGAGTTGCCGCGGTCCATGACCTCAGCGAGTGTGGAGACTTGGCCAAGACATCGATTGAACGGGGACGTCATGCTCACTCTGACCGACAACGCAGCCGATATCGTCAAGCAGCTCGCCGAACAGGTCCCTGACGCAGACGGTCCCGGCCTCCGCATCTGTGAGGCAGCGCCGGGAGCCGAGGCGGGCCTCGTCCTGGCCGCAGTCGGTGCTCCCGAACCGGGGGACCACGTCATCGACGATCACGGCGCTCGGGTTTTCCTCGACGAGACCGCGGCCACGATTCTCGACGACAAGGTGCTCGACGCGCAGGTGCAGCCCGACGGCGCCGTGACATTCGGATTGGGACAGCAAGACTGACTGGCTCCGCCGCCAGCACTACATCGGAACGCACCCCAGTCGGAGGTGCGCTGATTCAGACGTCGGCCAGGACTGATTTGCCGAGCGCGTCGATCGCAGCCTCGTTGCGTTGATAGTGCGACCAAGGCCCGACACGGTTGCACGTGACGAGGCCTGCGCGCTGTAGCACAGCCATGAACTGTGAAGCGGTGGATTGCGAGACGCCTGCCCTCGCCTGGATGTGCTTGAGGCAGACCCCGACCTCGCCGGCGGGCTGATCCTGCGGAGGGAACGACTCTGGATCGCCCAACCATCCGAGGATAGCCAGACGCGTCGGATGACCCAACGCCTTGAACGCCGCGACCAGTTCGTCTTCCGTCAGTTTCGCCACATCCCTACCCTATCGGAACATCGTAATTTCGCGATGTTACGCTTTAATCGGGAAATCACGATTTAACGATGAGGGCGGGTCTGGAATGAAGACAGCACTGGTAGTGGGAGCACGCGGAGTCATCGGAGGCAACCTGATCAAACATCTGAAGGACGTCGGGGGATGGGACGTGATCGGGCTGTCTCGTCGCGGCGGTGACGACGAGGGGGTCGTCCGTCATATCGCGGTCGATCTGCTGGACCGCGACGCCACAGTCAAACGACTTTCACAGCTGGATGAGGTGACTCACGTGTTCTACGCCGCGTACCAGGACCGACCGACGTGGGCCGAGCTCGTGCCGCCGAACCTGGCGATGCTCACCAACGTCGTGGATGCGATCGAACCCGTGGCGACGGGGCTGCGACACATCAGCCTGATGCAGGGCTACAAGGTCTACGGCGCGCATCTAGGTCCCTTCGCGACTCCAGCACGCGAAGACGATCCACCGCACATGCCGCCGGAGTTCAACGTCGACCAGCAGCAGTTCCTCGAGTGCCGGCAAGCGGATGCGACCTGGACGTGGTCGGCACTCCGCCCGTCTATCGTCGGCGGCGTAGGGGTCGGCAATCCGATGAACCTTGCGATGGTGATTGCGGTGTACGCCTCCATCAGCAAGGAGCTGGGGATCCCGCTGCGGTTTCCGGGAAGCCCTGGCGCCTATTCAAGCTTGATCGAGATGACCGACGCAGACCTGCTCGCCAAGGCGACGATCTGGGCGGCTACCGATGCCGAGCATCCGAATCAGGCCTACAACATCACCAACGGTGACATGTTCCGGTGGTCGTCGATGTGGCCGAAGCTCGCGGCCTTCTTCGAGCTCGACGTCGCCCCGCCACTGCCCATGAGCCTGACTGACGTGATGGCTGACAAGAGTGACCTCTGGGATGAAATGGTGCGCAGGCACAATTTGGCCGTGACGCCCTACTCAGACGTCTCGTCCTGGCAGTTCGGGGACTTCGTATTCGCGTGGGACTACGACGTCATCGCAGACACCTCGAAGGCCAGGCGAGCCGGATTTCACGAGTACGTCGAATCCGAAGCGATGTTCCTACGGATCTTCCAGGACATGCGCGATCAGTGTTTGATTCCATAGACATAGCACGCGGAGACACCGTCCCTATTGACGGAGCGGCCCGGGTTTCTTAACGGGGAGGACCGGCTGTGGGTTGGATCGATAGAGGTGGCCGGTCGGCGTGCGCCAGATGGTTGTCTTGCCTTCAGCGTGGACTCGCCACCCGGGTTGATGCTTGATGGTGTGGGAGCGCTCGCAGAG
>JBBSSC010000150.1:0-6016 GCA_038242465.1 Propionibacteriales bacterium
CGCGCTCGTCGTGAGCGGTGCCGGCACGCTGATCAACCTGGGCTCGACCGCAGGGCACATCGCGTGCGAGGGCGGCGGCGGATACGTCGCAGCCAAGCACGGCGTCGCCGCGATGACCCAGACCCTGCGACTCGAGCTCAACGGACAGCCCGTGCGGGTCACCGAGATCGCGCCCGGCATGGTGCGCACCGACGAATTCGCCGTCAACCGATTCGGTGGCGACCAGGCCAAGGCCGACGCGGTGTACGCGGGAGTCCGGGAGCCGCTCGTGGCCGCCGACATCGCCGACGCGATCACGTGGGTCGCGACGCGTCCGGCTCACGTCAACATCGACCTGATGGTCCTGCGGCCCATCGCGCAGGCCGCGCAGCACAAGGTCCACCGCGAGAGCTGAACCGGTCAGACGACGAAGCCCCCGCCGAGATGGCGGGGGCTTCGTGGTTCAGCGAAGTCGCAGATCAGTGGATCAGGACCGGCGGTTTGGGGCCGCTCTCCTCGTCGAGCAGGTGCGAGATTTCCTTTTTGCGGGGCAGGAAGCACACCGGGATCAGCGCGAACAACACCAGCACAAAGGCGACTAAGAACGTCTTGGCGAATCCGTCGGCGGCGAAGTCGAGTGGATTGGTCCCGGCAGCCGGCGTCGACGTGAGCTTGTTGGTCAAGATGACCGACAGCACTGCAGTACCGATCGAGCCGGCGACCTGTTGGACGATGTTGACCATCGTCGAGCCTCGTGCAACCTCGTGGTTGGTCAGCGTCTTGAGCGCCGACGTCATAATCGGCATCATCGTGCCGCCCATGCCGAGGCCCATCACAAACAGCGAGCCACACAGGATCCAGTAGGACGTGTCGGCCTCAACCTGTGTGAAGCCGAAGAAGCCTACTGCCATCAGCAGCAGCGCGAACGGAACTGTGCGGCCGATCGGGACCTTGTCGGCCAGGATGCCGGCGATCGGCATCGTGATCATCGCACCGATGCCCTGGGGAGCGATCAGTAGACCCGCCATCAGCGTCGTCTCTCCTCGAACCTGCAAGAAGTAGGACGGGAACAGCAGGCTGGCGCCCATGAACGCGACCATGAAGACGAACATCGAGACCGTGGCGACCGTCAGATTACGGTTGCGGAACAGACGCAGATCGATCAGTGGATCGCTCTTGCGCAGCGCGTGGATCACGAACGCGATGATCAACAGCACACCGGCCGTCGTGGACACTACGACCCGCTGGCTGATGGATGCGCCTTCGCCACCCTCGGCTATCGAGGAGATGCCGAACAGGAACAGGGCAAGGCCGGGCGACAGCAGCAGCATGCCAGTGAAGTCGAACTTCTCGGCCTTGCTCTCGACGTCGGTGGGAAGAACCCACCGCGAGTACAAGATCGCGATGATGCCGATCGGCAGGTTGATCAAGAAGATCCAGTGCCACGACGCGATGTCGATGAGCCAGCCGCCGAGGATCGGACCGGCGATCGGGCCGAGCAGCATCGGGATGCCCATGACGGCCATCAGACGGCCGATACGGTCCGGACCGGCCGCGCGGGTCAGGATCGTCATGCCGAGCGGCAGCAGCATTCCGCCGCCGAGGCCCTGGAGCACGCGGAACCCGATCAGCATCTCGATCGAGTCGGCAACTGCACACAACACCGAGCCCGCGGTGAACAGGACCAGCGCGGTCAGGTAGAGACGCTTGGTGCCGAAGCGGTCAGCCGCCCACCCTGTCATCGGGATAACGGTCGCGAGAGCCAGCGTGTAGGCCGTCATGGTCCACGCGACGGTGGCGTAGGTGGAGCCGAAGGCTTCTTGGAACGTCGGCAGTGCGACGCTCACGACGGTGATGTCGAGGATCGACATGATTGCGCCGAGCACGACGACGCCGGCAACCTTCAACACCGCCCCATCGAGCTTGTCGGGGTACTCCATCTGAGGTGGAGCTTCTTGTGTGGTCATAGGCAGTTCTCCTGGTCTTTGCGCGGCAGAAGGCTCTCTCCCGCGAGGATGTCCGTAAGGGTGTGGTGGAGTCGGTCGCGCTGATCTGACGGCAGCGCCTCGACGAACGACCTGAGGGACGCGCGCTTGGCCGCGATGTGACGCGCCGCGAGGTGCTGGCCGTTCGGCGTCAATGAGACGAGCTTGACCCGCCGGTCGGATGTGCTCTCGCGTCGCTCGACGACGTCGAGCTGGAGGAGCTGATCCACGTTGCGACCTGTCGCGGCCACCGAGAGGCTCAGGGCCTCGGCGATGGAGTGGATCGGCATGGGCTCGCCCATCTTGGCCAGCAAGAAGAGCGTGCGTGCCTGCGAGAACGACAGATCGAGGTTGATCATGGCGTCCATGCCGTCAGACTCAGCAAGGTTCATCAGACGCATCACGAAGTCCTCGAGGGACTCGTACAGCTCATCAGGCGAAATAACCACGACGAGATACTAACGCCTTTGCAACTATCGCTTTAACGGAATGTTTCGAAGATCACAATCAACGCGATGTGACAACGAAGGGCCCACCGGTCACGGCGGACCCTTCGCGGCCATCTCACTTCGCACGTCAGTGCATGATGACCGGAGG
The DNA here is from genome assembly GCA_038242465.1 of Propionibacteriales bacterium. Classification (GTDB taxonomy): domain Bacteria; phylum Actinomycetota; class Actinomycetes; order Propionibacteriales; family Nocardioidaceae; genus Aeromicrobium. The sequence continues at coordinate 2,562 of JBBSSC010000150.1, forward strand.
TGCGACGCCCTCCTCCTCCTCCGTGAGGTGCGAGACCTCACGCTTGCGCGGCAGGAAGTACACCGGAATGAGCGTCGCGGCCAGCACCCCGAAGGCCACCCAGTACGACGATTGGAAGGCATCCGCGAGATCGCTGAAGCCCTGCTGCAGGACCGATCCGGGCACCTTGAGTGCCTGGACGAGCTCGCTGCCCTGCTGGGTGTGCGAGCTGGCAGCCAGCTGCGCAGCCGTCAGGCCGCCGTCGACGCCTGGCAGATTCTCCGAGCCGGCGAGGATGTCGCCGCTCTTCATCGCATTGGTCAGAACAACCGAGATCGTCGCGATGCCGGTGGCGCTCGCGACCTGCTGCGCCACGTTGAGCAGCGTCGAGCCGCGGGCCACGTCTGCGGCCTTGAGCGTCTTGAGCGCCGACGTGAACAGCGGCATCATCGTGGCCCCCATGCCGAGGCCTGTCACGAACAGCCAGCCCATGATGGTCCAGTCAGAAGTACCCGGATCTGTGCTCATGGCCAGGCCGAACACGCCGATCAGGATCCCGACGAAGCCGAACGGGACGATGCGGCCAACCGGCATCTTGTCAGTGAGCGCCCCCGCGATCGGCATCGTCAGCATCGCGCCGATGCCCTGCGCCGCGATGAGCAAGCCCGCCTTTTTGACCGAGTAACCGTCAACCTGCTGGAAGTACGTCGGGACCAGGAGCAGCGCACCGAAGAAGGCTCCGGCGAACAGGAACATCGTGATGACCGAGACCGTCAGATTGCGATCCTTGAACAGCCGCAGGTCGAGCAATGGATGCTTCGGCTTAAAGGACCAGAACACGAACGAGCCGATCAGCAGCACACCGATGATGGCGGGCAGGAGGACCTTGGTGGCCAGCACCGTGCCCTGCTCCGGGATGGACGAGACGCCGTAGAGCAGCAGCGCGAGACCCGGCGACAGCAGGATCATGCCGACGACGTCGAGCGACTCGCTCGGCTCAGGAGCATCCTTCGGCAGGACCCGCTGCGCGTAGAGCAGGCCGAAGATGCCGATCGGCAGGTTGATCAGGAAGACCCAGTGCCACGACGCCGCGTCGATTAGGACGCCGCCGATGATAGGGCCGAGGATCGGTCCGAGAAGCATCGGCACACCCAGGATCGCCATGAGGCGTCCCATGCGGTGCGGACCGGCAGCCTTGGTCATGATCGTCATGCCGAGCGGCATCAACATGCCGCCGCCGAGTCCCTGCAGCACCCGGAAGCCGATAAGAGCCTCGATATTCCATGCCGTGGCGCACAGCAGCGAGCCAACCGTGAAGAGCGCGATCGCGGTCATGTAGAGACGCTTGGTGCCGAATCGGTCGGCCGCCCAGCCCGTCAGCGGGATCACTGCGGCCAGCGCCAGCATGTAAGCCGTTGCCGTCCAAGCGACCGTCGAGTATGCGAGCGGCTCGCCATTGCCCGACAGCTCGGTCTGAAATGTCGGCAGGGCGACGTTGACGACCGTGACGTCGAGGATCGACATGATCGCGCCGAGCACGACGACTCCGGCGATCTTGAGTAGTTCTGGCGTGATCTTGTTGTCGTCCTCCGACAAAGGTTGTGCGGTGGTCATGACAGTTCTCCCTTAAGTCCAAACTGGAATGTTCTCAGTGCATCACAGTCAGCTGTGACGGACGCGATTCGTCTCCCCGGGCCGAACCCCCGTAGAATATGAAGGCTCCGCGTTTCGTGAGCATTCCCCACGCTTAGGACTTTTTTCGCATGCCCATTCGCTCCGACCTGCGCAATGTCGCAATCGTCGCCCACGTCGACCACGGTAAGACCACGCTGGTCGATGCCATGCTGCAGCAGCAGGGCCACTTCGACGAGCACCACCAGCTCGCCGAACGCGCCATGGATTCCGGTGATTTGGAGCGCGAAAAGGGCATCACGATCCTCGCGAAGAACACTGCCGTCCGCTACAACGGACCCGGTGCGCCCGAGGGTGGCGTGACGATCAACATCATCGACACTCCCGGACACGCCGACTTCGGTGGCGAGGTCGAGCGCGGCCTGTCGATGGTCGACGCGGTCATTCTGCTGGTCGATGCTTCCGAGGGCCCGCTCCCCCAGACGCGCTTCGTCCTGCGCAAGGCACTCGCCGCCAAGATGCCCGTCGTCCTGGTCGTCAACAAGGTCGACCGTCCCGACTCGCGCATCAGCGAGATCGTCGACGAGACGTACGAGCTGTTCCTGGATCTGCTCGAGGACGGCGCCAGCGAGGATGCCCTCGACTTCCCCGTCGTCTACGCATCGGCTCGCGCCGGCCGCGCCTCGCTCAACAAGCCCGAAGACGGCGGGATGCCTGACAGCGAGAACCTGATCCCGCTGTTCCAGACCATCATGGAGGCCGTGCCGGCCCCCGAGTACACCGAGGGCGCGCCGCTGCAGGCGCACGTCACCAACCTCGACGCATCGCCGTTCCTCGGCCGTCTGGCCCTCGTCCGCGTCAAGGAGGGCATCCTGAAGAAGGGTTCCCAGGTCGCGTGGATGAAGGTCGACGGAACTGTCGACAAGGTCAAGATCACCGAGCTGCTCGTGACCAAGGAGCTCGAGCGCGTGCCCGGCGAGAGCGCGGGCCCCGGCGATATCGTCGCGATCGCCGGCATCCCCGAGATCATGATCGGTGAGACGCTGGCCGATCCCGACAACCCGATCGCGCTGCCGCTCATCACGGTCGACCAGCCCGCGATCTCGATGACGATCGGCACCAACACGTCGCCGCTCGCCGGACGCGAGAAGGGCACCAAGGTCACCGCCCGACTCGTCAAGGACCGCCTCGACCGCGAGCTCATCGGCAACGTGTCGCTCAAGGTTCTGGAGACCGAGCGTCCCGACGCCTGGGAGGTCCAGGGCCGTGGAGAGCTCGCGCTGGCCATCCTGGTCGAGCAGATGCGTCGTGAGGGCTACGAGCTGACCGTCGGCAAGCCGCAGGTCGTCACGCAGGAGATCGACGGCAAGTTGCACGAGCCGATGGAACGTCTGACGATCGACGCCCCCGAGGAGTACCTCGGCGCGATCACCCAGCTGCTCGCGGTCCGCCGCGGCCGCATGGAACAGATGATCAACCACGGCACCGGCTGGGTGCGCATGGAGTTCGTCGTGCCCGCGCGTGGCCTGATCGGCTTCCGTACTCAGTTCCTGACCGAGACCCGCGGCACCGGCATCGCTCACCAGACGTTCGAGAAGTACGAGCCGTGGGCCGGCGAGATCCAGACCCGCGCCTCGGGTTCGCTCGTCTCGGACCGCGCAGGCGCCGCGACGTCGTACGCGATGACAAACATCCAGGAGCGCGGCACGCTATTCATCGAGCCGGCCACTGAGGTGTACGAGGGCATGATCGTCGGCGAGAACTCCCGCGCCGACGACATGGATGTGAACATCACCAAGGAGAAGAAGCAGACCAACGTCCGCGCCTCATCCTCGGACAACTTC
>JBBSSC010000151.1:0-5990 GCA_038242465.1 Propionibacteriales bacterium
AAGAACGGCGACGAGAAGCTCATGGGCTTCGGTCACCGTGTCTACAAGAACTTCGATCCGCGCGCGACGATCATCAAGAAGGCCTGCGAGGACGTCTTCGAGGTCACGGGCGTCAACCCGCTCCTCGAAATCGCGCAGGAGCTCGAGAAGATCGCGCTCGAGGACGACTACTTCGTCAAGCGCAAGCTGTACCCCAACGTCGACTTCTACTCGGGTCTGATCTACGAGGCACTGCAGTTCCCGCCCGAGATGTTCACCGTCCTGTTCGCGATCGGTCGCACCCCGGGCTGGTTGGCCCAGTGGAACGAGCTGGTCGACGACAAGGAGCAGAAGATCGCTCGCCCCAAGCAGATCTACACGGGCGACCGCGAGCTCACCTTCACCCCGCGCGAAGAGCGCTGGGCCAAGGAGCACTAGCAATTCCGTAGCCACTGAGCAAGGCCCCCACTGTTCGCGGTGGGGGCCTTGCTCGTTGGCCAGGGTCGATGACCGCGGCTCAGTCGGGGCACGAGTTCTTGTAGACCTTGACGCGAACGGGGCCGCTGTAGGCGAAGCGGTACGAGCCGACCGTGGGCATCCGGGCCTTGTAGCGACGATGGACGAGAGCCGTCGGCCCGCAGTACGTCCGGGAGACCCGTCCTGTCATGCACTTTGCGGCCCGATAGCGTGGTCGTGTGCGGCTGCGACTCGATCTTTCCTACGACGGAACCAACTTTCGCGGATGGGCCACCCAACCCGGCTTGCGAACCATCCAGGGCGAGGTGGAGTCGGCCATGGCGATGATCCTGCGTCTCGACGAGGTGCCGCGACTGACCTGCGCAGGTCGCACCGACGCCGGGGTCCACGCTCGCGGACAGGTCGCCCACGTCGACCTCGATCTCGAGGCCGTCGACGTGCCGATTCTCGAACGGCGGCTCCGACGGCTACTCCCGCCGGACATCGGGCTGCGCGGGCTCACAGTTGCCGCAGACGGCTTCGAGGCCCGATTCGCTGCCCTCGAGCGGCGCTACATCTATCGGCTCTGCGATCAGCCCGCCGGACCCGATCCGCTCGTCCGCTCGATGGTGGTGCACGCACCTCGTCCCCTCGATATCGATGCGATGAACGCCGCCTCCGAATATCTCGTCGGTCTGCACGACTTCGCCTCGTTCTGCAAGCGCCGCGAGGGTGCCACAACGGTCCGGACCCTGCGAGAGCTCCACTCCGTCCGTGTCGGCGATCTGATCGAGACGACGGTCCGTGCCGATGCGTTCTGCCACTCGATGGTGAGGTCACTGATGGGCGCGCTCATCGCCGTGGGCGAAGGCAGGTGCGATCCATCATGGTCGGCCGCGCTCGTCGCGCGCGCGACGCGTGATGCCAGGGTGACCGTGATGCCCCCGCACGGTCTCGTGCTCGAGGAGGTCGTCTATCCCGACGACGCCGGGCTCGCAGCCCGCGCCCTTGAGTCACGTCGCCGTCGCGATGAGCCCGCCTACCTGCAGCACGACTGACATCGCGGGAGACTGAGACGTATGTCGATCAGCTGGAAAGGACTTGTGGCATTTGCCGTGACACTGCCCGAAGTAGCCCAGTCGACGTCGTACGGCACTCCCGCACTCAAGGTCGCCGGTACCCTGATGGGCCGGCTGCGTACCGACAGTGAGGGCGGACTCGCGCTGAAGTGCTCCACCGCAGACAAGGAAGCCCTGCTCGCCGGGGCGGACACTGCGTTCTACACGACTCCGCATTACGACGGCTACAACTACATCCTGGTCAACCTCGATCTGGTCGACGCCGACGAGTTGTTCGAGCTCGTGACAGATGCCTGGCGCATCGCGGCGCCGGCCAGACTGCAGAAAAAGTCGCCCCACGAACCGGAGCATGACGAGTGACGCTCTTCGCGACGATCCTGACGACGCTCGCGATGGCATCCGCGCCGGTCACGCTCCCCCCGGCCGGGGGCGTCGCGGACTACCAGCTCGGCGGCGCCTACCCGCCTGCCGCCAACGTCCAGATCGTGACGCGCGACCGCACCGAGAAGGCATCGCCCCGCCGCTACTCGATCTGCTACGTCAACTCCTTCCAGACCCAGCCGGGCACCCTGCGCTGGTGGAAGAAGTAACATCCATCGCTGCTGTTGCGCGACGCATCCGGGCACCTGGTCCGCGATCCCGGTTGGCCCGACGAAGTTCTGCTCGACATCAGGACTTCCGGAAAGCGGGCCGCGATCGGCACGCTCAACCACGACTGGCTCGCCCAGTGCGCACGCAAGGGCTTCCAGGCCGTCGAGCCCGACAACCTCGACTCGTGGACCCGATCCGGGGGCAGACTCCGGAAGGCGCACGCGGTCAGCTTCGCGAAGCAGCTCGTGCGCGAGGCCCACATCGCAGGTCTCGCGATCGCACAGAAGAACACCCCACAGCTGAGCCGGCTCGGGCTGGGATTCGACTTCGCGGTGGCCGAGGAGTGCGAGGCGTACCGCGAGTGCGGCAGCTATGTCCGCGTCTACGGCACCCGGCTGATCGAGATCGAGTACACCGACAACGGCCACGCTGCGTTCCGGCGCGCGTGCCGGGCTCGCAGCGGTCAGGCGTCGATCCTGCTGCGCGACCGCGATCTGGTGCCGCCTAGGTCCCGCAAGCACGTGTCACTGACCTGCTGAGCCCTCTACCCATGGACGGCTGGACCCGGCAGCCGATACGTTGCTCGAACGGTCACCTCCGTCCAATTGAGGTGGCACGCCCCCTGGAGGACTCATGAGCGAGCCCACGCACCCGACCGAGTGCGATGTCATCATGAAGGGCGGCATCACCTCGGGCGTGATCTATCCCCGGGCGCTCAAGGCGCTGTCCGAGACCTACCGTTTCAGGGGCATCGGCGGGACGTCCGCAGGAGCGATCGGCGCAGCTTGCGCCGCAGCCGCCGAGTTCGGCCGAGCGAAGCAGGGCTTCACGAAGCTCGGTGGTCTACCTGATCGGCTGGGCGAGGGGATGCTCGCGCGGCTGTTCCAGCCCGATCCGTCGACCAAACAGCTACTCCCGCTGCTGATGGGGGCAACCGGCAATGCCAAGCCGGGCCTCCCCCGTAGCCGATTCGTGGCGGTGCCTTTGGCCCTCATCATGGGTTTCCCGTTCACGGCGGGCGCGATGGTGCTGGCCGTCGCCGCATTCGTGGTGCTCGGCATCAAGACAGCTGGTTGGACCGGCCCGGCGCTGGCTGTGCTCGGCATCGCGCTGTCGATCATCCTGGGCGCGGCGGCCTTGGCAGGTCGCGCGTACTGGCAGCTCGCACACGCGGTCCCCGCCAATCTGCTCGGCATCTGCCGCGGTCTCTCGACAGGCCGGGGCGGCCCGGGATTCACCGACTGGCTATCCGACACGATCGACGATCTCGCCGGACTCGAGAAGCAGACCCAGCCGCTGACGTTCGGCGATCTGTGGGGTGCTGCGGCCGACGAACGCCCCTCCACCCGCGCGATCGATCTGAGGATGGTCACGACCTGCATCAGCCGGTCTCGTCCATATGAGATGCCCTGGGCGTCCCGTGAGTTCTTCTACGATCCCGCGGTGTGGCGCACGCTCTTCCCCGCATACGTCATGGATGCGCTCGAAGCCTGCACCGCGTCTGCGGCCGAGCAGGATGCCGCAGCCGATGCCGATGTCGACGCCGAGGACCGTCCTGTCACCGGCTTCTGGGCCTGGGCGGACGCAGCGGCCCAGGCCCGTGGCCTGCGCCGGCTGCCGGGCGCGAGCGATCTACCCGTCATCGTCGCGACCCGTATGTCACTCAGTTTCCCGCTGCTGATCTCGGCCGTCCCGCTGTGGAGCATCGACCTGCGCAGTCGTCAGACGTGCGAGTCGCTCAGGGTGCTCAAGTCGCTGGGCATCGGGGGCGCGGACCATGTGCCACCAGACTTCGACCTGCTGTGGTTCACCGACGGCGGGCTGTGCAGCAACTTCCCGGTGCACATGTTCGACTCCCCCTTGCCCAGCCGGCCCACGTTCGCGATCAACCTGGGCAGGTTCAGCGATGATCAGGTCGTCTCCGAGAACGAGGAGGAGAACATCGAGATCGCCCGAACCAACAACGACGGGCTTCTGCCGACCTACCGCGCGATCGACCTGCGGGGAATCAAGGCCGTGACGGGCTTCGCCGGAGCGGCGCTCGACACGATCCGCAGCTGGCAGGACAACTCCTACCTCGATGCGCCCGGACACCGCGACCGCATTGTCCGGGTGCTGCAGACCAAGGAGGAGGGCGGCCTCAACCTCTATATGTTGTCCCCGACGATCACGGGACTGGCGGCCCGCGGACAAGCCGGAGCCGAGGCCCTGATCGATCAGTTCACGCAGGATCACTACAAGACCGAGGAGTCGCCGACCCGTACCGGCTGGGACAACCACCGCTGGATCCGGTACCGCGCTCTGATGGCCTCGCTGCCCGACTTCCTGACGGGCTACTCGCGGGGCAAGGCGGTATTCGACGCCGACATCGACCCGGCCGATCCGCCCAGCTATGCCATGAACGCACGCGAGCGCCGCGTCGCAGCAGAGCTGTCGGACGCCCTCGACGACGCCGTGGCTGCGACTGATGCCTCGCCCGACGCCGTCGCGGGGCTCAAGACTGCTCCCGCGCGCGCCGGAACGCTGCGTCGTACACCGCGCATGTAGGGCGACCGCTCCCTAGGAGGAAGGCATAGCGGCCGCGATAACCTCAGTACCACTGTCGTCGACGATGCGGAAGCTCGCGGCGTCGTCGAGCAGCACCGCAGAGCTCATATCGCAGACGATCTTGGTGCCCTCTACGCCCAGGAACGCACCCGCCTCGTGCGCCCTACCGTCCTGGCCGATGACCCAGACCTCGAAGCGCTCACCGTCTGCGAGCCCCGTGGCCTCGAGCTTGATCTCGACGCCCCAGGAGTGATCGACGAGTCCTGCGGTTGCCGTGACGCCGTCGACTACGGTCACGTCGGGCACCGCAACGATCGTGGGCTTGTCCTCGTGCACTGCGATCATCGTCACTGCGACCGCGGCGGCCGCAGCGGCCAGGGCCAACCCGACGGCCGGTATCCATCCGCGGGACCTGCGCTGCGGCGCGGGTATCGCACGCCGGATGCGCTCGTCGAGCTCCTTCGGCGGCGCACCGCCTGCGAGGAGGATGGCGTCGGGGTCGACCGCTCTCAGCTCATCCGCCAGCGGATCAATCTCGGCGAGCTCGCCACGGCAGCTGGCGCACGACGTCAGGTGATCGCGCACCGCCTGGCGGAGGTCGTCGTCGAGCTGGTCGAGAGCGTAGGTACCCAGGGCCTCCCGCAGCTCCTCGTGCGATCCCGTCATGCGTCGTCGGCGATCAACGGCATCGTGGCGCGTAGCTGTCGCAGCCCGTGGAAGACCCGGCTGCGCAGCGTGCTCTCCGAGACCTGCAGCTCCGCCGCGACATCGGCATATGACCTGTCGCGCAGACACGTCTCGACGATCGCGGTGCGGTGATCGTGGCTGATGCGTCCGAGCGCCCGGCTGATGAGGTCGGTATCGGCCACGGTGGCGGTCTGGTCGCCCATATCGTCCTCCCTCTGCTCGGCTGCACGCGCCGGAAGCGTAGCGGCACGCTGCCTGGCGGTCAGGTGATCGATGATGACATTGCGCAGGATCGCAAAGAGCCACGTCCGCAACGATGCTCTGCCGGGATCGAAGCGTTGCGCGGATCGCCACGCCCTGACGATCGTCTCCTGCACGGCATCCTGCGCTGCGGCGTCGTCGGAGAGCCGTCCTAAGGCATGACGGTACAGCTCCGCGCCGTGGCGGGCATAGCCCTCCCGGGCCAGTGCGTCGGGCGTGTTAGGCACGCCCCCGTCACCGACCCGGAAGGTCCTCCATGGTGCTGCCAGCACTGCTCCTGTGACTCGGTGGGCGCCGGCTCCCCCTCCCGTCAGGGCTGAGGGATGGCGATGTCGGCGATGTCCTTGTTGAACTGTGCCACCTTCGTGAAGTCTCCGCTCAGCAGATCGA
>JBBSSC010000152.1:0-5896 GCA_038242465.1 Propionibacteriales bacterium
CCCCCGGGGCGCGCCGGCGGGCCGCCGCTCGGCGAGACGCTGAGCGGGGACGCGCCGGCCTTCGCCTTCATCGACGACTGGGTCACGGTCGGCCCGTTGTGCGAAGACCTCGAGAATGACGAGCGCGAGCTGCGACGTCTTCGATTCGTCGAGGACAAGACGCAGCAGGAGATCGCAGATCTCGTCGGCGTCAGCCAGATGCAGGTCTCCCGGCGTCTGGCCAAGCTGCTGGAGAAGCTGCGCGAGAAGGCCAGCATCACCGAGGCCGCCTGAGGTTAAAGAGCCAACTGATGTCGAAGGTCCCGGGCGGTTTCGCCCGGGACTCTCGACGTTGATACGGTCGTGTCACCGGTTCAGCAGCAGCCGTTGCTCAGCGGACCGAAAGGCACCCTGTTGCCTCGCACGAAGTTGGTGTTCAGGCTGAGTGGACCACAGGTCCAGCAGAACCTGATCCAAGAATTCTCTCTCCATCACGATGTCATTGCCACGGGTGACGACATCGACGGTGTTCCCCTCATTCGGGTCGAAACGGCCAATGCTGCCGGGCCGATTTGGGATGTCCGGGCAACGGTCGGCATGTTCGACGACCACGCGACCGAGATCAAGGACGACACGTGACCAGCGGGGGCCGTGTCTTAGCGAGTCGGCCCGAAGTTGTGGCTCGCGAACGAGGGTGTCAGCGCCCGTGTCTCCTGCTGCCAGATCTCGTTGACGATCGTGACCGCCAGCTCATCGGGGTCGTAAATCATTGCGGCCTTGGTGTCGGCGTGTGCATCGGAAATCCGCAGCTCGAACGGTGCGTGCCAGATCAGCGAGATCTCATGGTTCTCGCAGCAGCGGCGACACAGCTCGTCGACCCGGGCGGTCGTCGCGCCGTCGCGGGGCAGCTCGCAGACCGCGACGACCTGCGTGGCGGGCACATCGCGGGATGCGAGATCTTGCAGAGCCTGCTCGCCCGTCAAGGTGTTGAGGCGGATCACAGCGTGTGTCACGGACGTGAGCCAGCCCATGGGCGTCGAGATCGTGTGCGTGCTGCGACCGCGGCGATCCAGCTCGTCACTCAGGGCCGCGTCCAGCGCATCGTGGTCGCCGAAAACGGTGACCGGGGGGCCGTCGAGATGAAGGTCGCTCGTCATGGGGCTGTCCCTTCGGGTGAAGAACTTGCCCGACAGATGCCGACGGGCGTGGCTGCAGAGGAGGGTGTGATAGAACTTTGCTCTGTCCATCCCGTACCCACCGCTGGCGGTGCCAAACGGACAGAACCGGCTGTGGGCACACGAGCGACAGGTTGCTGCTGGCATGACTAGTGATACCGAACCCTTGAGGAACGAACCCGTGGGAGACCTGACTTTCTTCGCTCAGATGGCGCTCGACCTGCATGACGCACCGACGGCAGAGGGCACCATCGACCGCATCGCGGAGTACGCGAAGCTGGCGACGGGATGTGATGAGGCGGGCATCATGCTCGTCCACGCCCGTAACCAGATCGAGACTGCGGCCGCGACGGCACCGCGAGTCGGCGAGTCGCACAGCCTGCAGATCACCTACGACGAGGGCCCCTGCCTCGACGCGATCACGGGCGATTCCTGGTACATGTCTGCCGAAGTCGCCACCGATCCCCGGTGGCCCCTTTGGGGGCCGGCCGTTGCCGAGCTAGGTCTGCGCAGCGTCCTGAGCCTGCGGCTGGAGACGAGGGCGCGGCGGTACGGCTCGCTCAACCTCTATGCCGACAGCATCGGGGGCTTCGACCAGGACGATGTCGCGGTCGCGATGATCTTCGTCCGTCACGCGGCCGTGGCGCTTGCCAATGCGCACAACGAAGAAGGTCTGCAGGTCGCCGTCGATGCCCGCAAGCTCATCGGGCAGGCGCAGGGCATCCTGATGGAGCGCTTCGACATCAGCGCCGATCGTGCCTTTGAGTTCCTGCGCAGGCAGTCGCAGGCCAATAACGTCAAGCTGCGGTTCGTGGCCGAATGGGTCGTCGAGAACCGCGCATCGCCGAATGCGTCCTTCTCGGCGACGACGTCGGAGCAGGCCTCGATCAGCTAGCTTCCTTCTTGCGGGTGGCCTTCTTCTTGGGCGCTGCCTTCTTGGCGGGGGAGGCCTTCTTCGTCGCGGCCTTCTTCTGGTCGATGCTGCGCTTGAGGGCCTCCATCAGATCGACGACATCGGCTTCGTCGCCGTCCTCGGTCTGGCCGAAGGTCGCTCCGGTGTCGAGGGCGTCGCCCTGCTCGAGCTTGGCCTCCACGAGGGTTCGGAGCTGCTCTGGGTACTCGTCGGTGAAGGCGGAGCTGTCGAAGTCGCCGGCTAGCGAGTCGACGAGCTGCGCTGCCATGTCGCGCTCCTTCTGGGTGATGCGCGGAGCCGTCTTCAGGACGTCGAATGCCGGCTTGCGCACCTCGTCGTCCCACAGCAGTGTCTGCAGCAGCAGGACGTCGCCGCGGACGCGTAGGGCTGCGAGCCGGGTCTTCTGGCGCAGGGCGAAGCGGACGACCGCGGTGCGGTCGGAGTCCTCGAGGGCCCGGCGCAGCAGCGTGTACTGCTTGAGCGTCTTCTCGTCTGGCTCGAGGTAGTAGCTGCGGTCGAGCCGCAGGAGGTCTATCTGCTCAGCCGGAACGAACTCGACGACCTCAATCTCGTGATTGCGCTCGGCCGGCAGCGATGCGAGATCCTTCTCGGTCAGGACGACGGTCTGCTCGCCATTGTCGAATGCCTTGTCGATGTCGCTGTACTCGACGACCTCGCCGCAGACCTCGCACTTGCGTTGGTAGCGGATGCGTCCGCCGTCCTTATTGTGCACTTGGTGCAGTGACACGTCATGGCTTTCGGTCGCGCTGTAGACCTTGACCGGGACGCTGACCAGACCGAAGCTGATCGCTCCCTTCCAGATGGATCGCATGCTCCATTTGACCCTTAGTCGCGCCGACGTGCAACGCAGGCGGGTCTAGTGCGCGGTCGCTGCACGATCACTGAGGGCGCAGGCCGCCCGTCAGCGCAGGAAGCGCCGGCGTTTGGCAGGGGCGGCGGGCCTGGGAATCTCGACGAAGCCGGGATCGTACGGTTCGAGGTCGTTCTCGATGCGGGGCCTGAGAGCAGCAGCCGCAGCGGCCGGATCGTCGAAGGGGATGCCCGCGAGCTGATTGGGGGAGTATCTCCACCATTGCAGGTCGAGCAGCTCATCGCGCAGCTCGTCGGGGAGCCGCTTGCGGATGACCTTGGCCGGCAGGCCGCCGCAGATCGTGTACGGGGGGAGATCCTTCGTGACCACGGCGTTGGCGGCGACGATGCAGCCATCGCCGACTGTGACACCGCGGAGCACCACGACGCCAGCGCCGAGCCAGACATCATTGCCGATCCCGGCGCGGTCGGGGCCGACGCTGCGGAACGACTGGCGTCCGCCTGCCTCGGGGTCGATGACTTTGGACTCGGAGGCGGCCGGGTGCCATCCCCAGGCGGTGGCCTTGTACTGGAAGGCTGAGACGCTCAGCCACGAGAGCGGATGCCCCGTGGCGCCGATGGTCGTGTTGTTGCCGATCTCGCTGTAGCGGCCGATATCGGCGGCCTGCACCTCTGCATGCTGGCCGAACTCGGTGAAGCAGCCGATGCGCGTGTCGGATCGGATCAGCATCCCGCCGAGCAGCCGCACAGGGGGCTCGACCAGGAGACGCGACTTTCCGACGCGATGTATATGTTGCGCGCCACGGATGTGCTCGACCACCATCGGAGACTATCGTCTGGCTATGACTCGAGTGTGGCACGCACTGATCGCGGCCCTCGCAGCCATCGCCCTGGTCGGTCAGGCCGTCCTGACGATCGACCGTGATCGCTCGATGGTGAACTTCCTGAGCTACTTCACGATCGAGTCGAACATCCTGGTGCTGGTGACCTGCCTGTTGATTGCCCAACGCCCCAATCGTGGCGGTGTGGCGTTCGGCATCCTGCGTCTCGGCAGCCTGACGGCCATCACGGTCACGGGGATCGTCTACGCCACGCTCCTCGCCGGTAACGGAGACTTCAGCGGGGCCGAGTGGTGGTTCGACAAGATCTTCCACTACGTCGTCCCGCTGATGTCCGTGATCGGCTTCCTGGTGTTCAAGCCGCGAACCCGCGTCGACCGGACAGCAATGTGGTTCCTGGCGTTTCCGCTCGTGTGGATCGCGTACACGCTGATCCGCGCCGAGCTCAGCGAGCCGGTATTCGTGCTGACACCCACCACGACGGGACATGTCCCGTACGGATTCCTCGAGGTCGCCGAGCACGGCGCCGCGGTCGTCGCCGGCGTCTGCCTGGCGATGACGGCGGCCTTCGTCGCGATCGCGGCGGCCTATATCTGGTTCAGTCGAAGGGCGGCTGCGCCGATGCGAGTTACGCTCGGACAGGTACCGCGTACTCGACCGTGATCCCCGAGGAGATGCCATGTCCAGTTCCACGTATCAGGTGACCGATCCGTCGACGGGCGAGGTCGTCGAGACCTTTGAGACCGCCACGGACGAACAGATCGAGCAGGCGCTGACTGCGTCGGCTTCTGCCTACGGGGTCTGGAAGGACGTGCCGATCGCGGAGCGCGCCAAGATCGTGAAGAAGGTAGCTGCGCTGTTCGGCGAGCGGGCCGACGAGCTCGGGGCGATCGCGCAGACCGAGATGGGCAAGCCGCAGAGCGAGGGCGTTGAGGAGGCGGAGTTCTCGCAGGCAATCTTCGACTACTTCGCCGATGAGGGCCCGACGTTGGCTGCCGATCAGCCGATCAAGACCTTCAACGGCGGCAAGGCCGTGGTGCAGAAGCTGCCTGTAGGCCCGCTGCTGGGCATCATGCCGTGGAACTTTCCGTACTACCAGATCGCTCGATTCGCGGCACCCAACCTGATGCTGGGCAACACCATCATCCTCAAGCATGCCGAGTCGGTGCCGCGGTCAGCGCTGGCGGTCGAGCAGATCATGAAGGACGCGGGTCTGCCCGAGGGCGTCTACATCAACGTGTTCGCATCGCACGACCAGATCGAGACGATCATCGCCGATTCGCGCATCGCGGGGGTCTCGCTGACGGGTTCGGAGCGGGCGGGGGCGATCGTGGCCGCGCTCGCGGGCAAGAACCTCAAGAAGTGCGTGCTCGAGTTGGGCGGTTCCGATCCGATGATCGTCCTCGACAGTGATGACCTCGACTCGGTCGTCGACGCTGCGTGGGACTTCCGGATGGCCAACACAGGCCAGGCCTGTAATGCCAACAAGCGCATGATCGTGATGGATGAGCTGTTCGACGACTTCGTCGCCAAGCTGACCGAGAAGGCGCAGGCGCTCGACTCATTCTCGCCGCTGTCGTCGCGAAAGGCCGCTGAGACGTTGGCCGAGCAGGTCGACGATGCGGTGTCGAAGGGTGCCACGCTGCACGCGGGCGGAAAGCTCAGCGAGGGGCCGGATGCGCACTACACGCCGGCCGTCCTGACCGGCATCACGAAGGACATGCGCGCGTACTCCGAGGAGCTGTTCGGACCCGTCGCGGTGGTCTACCGCGTCGGTTCCGACGAAGAGGCGCTCGAGCTCGCGAACGACACGACGTACGGGCTGGGCGGTTCGGTGTTCAGCGCCGACGTCGATCGGGCGACCAAGCTCGCGCAGCGGCTCGAGGTCGGCATGGCCGCGGTCAACTCGCCTGCTGGCGAGGGCGCTGAGATTCCGTTCGGTGGCGTCAAGCGCTCCGGCTTCGGCCGCGAGCTGGGCCCCCTCGGCATGGACGAGTTCGTCAACAAGCGCCTCCTCTACACCGCCCCTTAACCCGTGAGGAGGGGGTTACCGCCCCTTGAGGAGGGGGTTACCGCCCTCTTCGTGGGGCGCTAACCCCCTCCTCAAGGGGGGTTAACCACCTCGCCAGCTTTTGGCCTGGTCGGCGGTCTAGGGCCAG
>JBBSSC010000153.1:0-5822 GCA_038242465.1 Propionibacteriales bacterium
GGACCGCGGCGTGGTGCTGGACCGCACCTACCAGCTCAACGTCGGCGGCAACATGGACTTCAAGAACATGCTCGAGCGTGACCGCCTGATGTCGAAGAAGATCTCCAAGACGCAGGCCGTGACCTCGAACATCGATCACGATCTCGGTGCGAAGAACGTCCACATCGGCCCGTCGGACTACGTCCAGTGGCTCGACGACCGCAAGTGGGCCTACGTTCGCCTCGAGGGTCGCGCATTCGGCGACGTCCCCCTCAACCTCGAGTACAAGCTCGAGGTCTGGGACTCCCCGAACTCGGCCGGCATCATCATCGACGCGATCCGCGCCGCGAAGATCGCCCTCGACCGCGGCGTCGGTGGCGCTCTGCTGTCAGCTTCGTCCTACCTGATGAAGTCGCCCCCGGAGCAGCGTCCCGATGATCTGGGCCGCGAGATGCTCGAGAAGTACATCTCGGGCGAGCTCGAGCGCTGAGCAAGCACTGCATCAAGCAACATCACTGACGAAGGGCCGGTTCCGCAAGGAGTCGGCCCTTCGTCGTCCGACTGTCTCTCCTCGGAGCCCAGTTCCCCTGGGAACCCGGTACTTCTCGGAGCCCGGTACTTCTCGGAGCCCGGTACTTCTCGGAGCCCGGGTACTTGATGGCGTTGGTGCCGGGGTGATCGCATGACTATGTCGGGCTGCGCCGCGTCGACGCCGGAGACATGGCCATCGACCGCCTCGAGTAGTTCCGCTGACGAGGGGGTTATTGCCCCTCGAGGAGGGGGTTACCGAATATGGATGCGGCGCTAACCCCCTCGTCAAGGGGCGGTAACCGCCTCGTCAGCGAGGGGGCTGGATATGCGTCAGTGCTTCGGCGAGCGCCTGGGGATGATGTGCAGGACTGCGACGACGATGGCGCCGACCACGGCGCCCAGCACGGCGGATGCACCCGTGTTGATCGCCCAGCCGAGCGCTCCGCCGCCGGCATCCTTCTCCCAGTGGTGCACGTGCTCGTACGGCCAGTGCCAGCCCAGATCGTCGAGGCCGATCAGCAGGATGTGTCCGCCGACCCACAGCATGGCCACGATGCCGACGCTCGACAGGACGCGCAGGAAGATCGGCATCGCCAGGACCAGCCCGCGGCCCACCTTCTGCGACACCTTCGACGAACGTTGCGCCAGGTGCAGCCCGACGTCGTCCATCTTGACGATGACCGCGACGACGCCGTAGACGAGGATCGTGATGACGAGGGCGACCACGACCAGGATCGCGGCGCGCGCGAAGAAGGCTTCGTCGGCGACCTCGTTGAGCGCGATGACCATGATCTCGGCCGACAGGATCAGATCCGTGCGGATCGCACCGCTGACCATCTTCTTCTCGTGCTCGGCTCCTCCAGCGGCCACGGGCTCGAGCACTTGATCGTGGTGCCTGGGACCGAACTTCTCCCAGATCTTCTCCGCGCCCTCGAAGCACAGGTAGGTGCCGCCGGCCATCAGGATTGGCGTCAGCAGCCACGGCAGGAACTCACTCAGCAGCAG
Source organism: Propionibacteriales bacterium (assembly GCA_038242465.1). GTDB lineage: Bacteria > Actinomycetota > Actinomycetes > Propionibacteriales > Nocardioidaceae > Aeromicrobium. Next base: position 1,516 of record JBBSSC010000153.1, read on the forward strand.
AGCCGCCGGCAGGATGATCAGCAACTTGTTGCGAATCGAGCCGATCGCGATCTTTCGGATGACCGACAGCTCGCGTTTCGGGTCGAAGCCTTGGACGTACTGAGGCGTGACCGCGGTGTCGTCGACCACGACACCCGCCGCCTTGCCGCTCGCACGCGCCGCCGCCGCGCCGATGTCATCGACTGAGGCCGCAGCAAGCTTTGCCAGCGCTGCCACATCGTCGAGCAGGGCGACGAGACCACCAGCCATCAGCAGCCACCGAGATATGGGAAAGTCACGAACCCACCCTAGGGCCCAACCACGGGCCGAGCGAAGCGAGGCAAGCTGTCGGGCGAAGCCCGCCGTGACGGAGTCACGGATGCGGCGAGCGCAGCGAGTCCGCTCAGCCCCGCGCGCTCCAGAAGGACTTGAGCGCCTCGGTCGCCTCGGCCTCGCTGAGCGGCCCGCGGTCCATGCGCAAATCGAGCAGGAACCGATAAGCCTCGCCCACCTCGGGCCCGGGGCCGATATCGAGGATCGACATGATCTGCCCGCCGTCCAGATCCGGGCGGATCGAGCCGAGCTCCTCCTGCTCGGCGAGCACCGCGATGCGCTCCTCGAGCTCGTCGTACGTGCGCTGCAGACGCAGGGCCTTCTTCTGGTTGCGCGTCGTGCAGTCGGCGCGCGTGAGAATGTGCAGGCGCTCGAGCTGGTCGCCGGCGTCGCGCACGTAACGACGCACGGCGGCATCCGTCCAGTCACCCGATCCGTAGCCGTGGAATCGCAGGTGCAGCTCGACGAGCGTCGCAACCTGGTCGATGACGTCATTGCTGTATCGCAGCGCCTTCATCCGCTTGCGAGCCAGCTTGGCCCCGACGACATCGTGGTGATGAAACGTCACGGTTCCACCCTCGACGAATTTGCGCGTGCGGGGCTTGCCGATGTCGTGCAGCAGCGCAGCGAGACGGATCACGAGGTCGGGCGCCGACTCCAGCCGGTCCTCCAGCGCGATGGCCTGCTCAAGCACCGTCAGCGAGTGCTCGTAGACATCCTTGTGGCGATGGTGCTCATCGCGCTCCAGCATCAGCGCGGGCAGCTCGGGCAGCACCTGCGCCGCGAGCCCGGTGTCGACCAGCAACCGCAGACCCGCGACGGGATGCGCGCTGGTCAGCAGTTTGTCGAGCTCATCGCGCACCCGTTCTGCCGACACGATCTCGATTCGCTCGGACATCTCGGTCATTGCCGCGACGACTTCGGGTGCGGCGGCAAAGCCGAGCTGGGCGACGAAGCGGGCCGCGCGCATCATCCGGAGCGGATCGTCGCTGAACGACTGCTCGGGTGTCACCGGCGTGCGGAGCAGCTTGGCGTCGATGTCGCCGAGACCGTCGAACAGATCCACGAACTCACGCGAGGGAAGACGGATCGCCATCGCGTTGACCGCGAAGTCGCGACGCGACAGATCGCCGTCGAGCGTCTCGCCGAACTGCACCTCGGGCTTGCGGGACGCCAGGTCGTACGCGTCGCTGCGATACGTCGTGATCTCGACCTGGTGATCGCCCTTGCGCAGGCCGATCGTGCCGAATTCACGGCCGATGTCCCACATCGCATCGGCCCAGCAGGCGGCGATGCGCTCGATGTCATCGGGTCGCGCGGAAGTCGCGAAGTCCCAGTCGTTGCCCGGACGGCCGAGGACCGCATCGCGCACCGGACCACCGACGATCGCCAGCTCGTACCCGGCGGACGCGAAGAGATCACCGAGCTCGGCCAGGAAGGGGTTGGCGTCGAGTTCGGCGTCGATCCTGGCCCTGCGGTCGGGGTTCAGCGAGGGCGTGGGCACGGGTACACACTCTATCCGCGCAGGGCCGCGATCATCGAACCCACCGTAGGCTCGGACCGTACGTCTAGCATGTTCGGGTGAGCAGCCCCCGACGCACGATCCTCGTCGCCCTGCTCGCGGTGATCCTAGGCGCCACCTTGATCTGCGCGCCCGCCATGGCAGCCGACGACGAGGCCGATCTCCGCGTCTCGATCCGTTCGCTCTCTCCGAGCCGACTCGTGGCCGGCTCGGATGTGACCGTGACCGGCACTGTGGCGAACCGCAATGACCAGCCCTGGACCAACGTGCAGGCCTATCTGGTGATCCCCGCGTCTCCCTTCACGACCCGCGGGCAGATCGATCAAGCCATCGAGAACGGCAATGCCTACACGGGGGTCCGCATCGTCGATGTCGGCACCTTCGACGAAGTTGGCGATCTCGCCGCCGGGCAGACCAGCCGATTTCGCGTCACGGTGCCGTGGGAACGTCTCGGCATCACGGGTGCCGAGGGCGTCTATCCGATCGGGATACAGATCCTGGCCACCGACGCAGACGGGGTACGCAGCCCGACAGCCGTGGCCAGGGCCACGACCTTCGTCCCACTGATCTCCGACACACGGGAGCCGGTGCCCACATCATTAGTGTGGCCCTTCCTGATGGCCGATCACCGAGGCGTCGACGGCGACTACGCGAACCCCGAAAGCCTGCTCGAGTCGGTCAGTGCAGGCGGCCAGTTGCGCAATTTGCTCGACCTCGCGAGCAGCACCCCCCGCGATGCCGCCACGATCGTGGTCGATCCAGCCTTGCTGGTCGGGGTGGACGATCTAGCCAAGGGACGACATCAGCCCGAGGGATTCGAGCTCACCGACGAGCAGCGCGCGGAGGTCGAAAGATTTCTGGCCGATCTGCTGACCCTGGCCCGATCGGGACCCTGCTGGATCCTAGACTTCGGCCGATCCGACGATCTCGCACTCTCAGAGAACCCCGATCTGCGCGGCGCATTGAGCGGAGCCCTCGACGATGCCACCGAGACCACGTTGACGACCTATCAGCTGACTGGCCGGCGAGTCTCGTGGCCGAGCCGGGATGGCGTGACATCCAAGCTGCTGGCCGATGTACGCCGGGGTGGTGAGCGTCCGGTCATCGTGACCCCCTCCTCGGTCCCCGACTGGGAGCGCCGACTCGGCTCGATCGTGAAGTACGAGTCGTCTACCGGACCTGTGCCCTTGGTCGTCGACGATCGGCGAGCCGCAGGAAAAGCGTCCCGCACGTACTCCGTCGCGACCCTGCGTCAACGCCTGCTGAGCGATGCCGCCCTCGCAACCCTCGAGCGCGCGATCAACCCCGAGTCACGGGCAGATGCCGTCCTGCTCGTCGATCCCGTCTGGGATCCGGGTGTCCGTTGGGCCACGGGCCAGCTCTCGCAAGCCTTCACAGCGCCATTCACGCAGGCCGCCAGCTTGGAGTCCCTGCTGACCAATACCGTCTCGCCCTATGACGGCACGGTCCCAAGCTCGGCGAAAGCCACCCCGATCGAACGCGCACAGCTCGAGTCGGCGGCCGATGTTGTCTCCAACGGCGAGCTGCTGAGCTCGATCGTCTCGCAGAGCGACCGCGCCGATGCCTCCCGAGCCCGCGACGTCGCCGAGGCCGTGGCCATCCGGTGGCGCCTCGATCGCCCCGAGGGGCTGGCGATCGCTGCCGCTCGAGAGCGTCGCACCCGCGCCGAGCTCGCGAAGATCTCGATCGATGCTCCTCCCTCGGTCACACTGTCGAGCTCCAAGGGCGGCTTCCCGCTGACGATCAGCAATGACACCGGTGAAGAGATCCGCGTCGGCGTCGATCTCGACTCGAGTAATCCGGCGCTCGCGATCCCTGCGGTGAAGACCGTCGAGGTGGGAGCCGGTGAGAGCCGAACTTTCACGGTGCAGATCAACCTCGGCACGCAACGCGCGACAGACCTGACGGCGCACCTCATGACCAATGAGGGCAAGACATTCGGTGCCGGCACGACGTTCAAAGTGCGGTCGAGCAGCATCAGCGCGGTGCTGTGGGTCGCCATGGGGCTCGCCGGCGTCTTCGTGCTGATCGCCCTCGCCCGCAGATTCCACCGGCGGCGCACGGGCCGCATCCTCGAGCCCCTGGCGGACGACGATGACTGAGCAGACGATCGCCCGCGCCAGCGCCTGGATGGCACTAGGCACGATCGTGTCCCGCGCGACGGGATTCCTGCGCCTCGCCCTGCTGGCCTGGGTCATCGGTGTCTCGCTGAACGCCGATATCTTCGACGCCGCCAACACGATTCCGAATGCGCTGTTCATCCTCGTGGCCGGCGGCATCTTCAATGTCATCTTGGTGCCGCAGCTCGTCCGTGCGATGAAGAATGATCCGGATGGCGGCGATGCCTATGCCAACCGCATCATCACGCTCGGCATCCTGGTGCTGGGTGTCGCCACGGTGCTGCTGACATTGGCTGTCCCGTTGATCCTGCGCATCGTGTTCAAAGAAGAAC
>JBBSSC010000154.1:0-5817 GCA_038242465.1 Propionibacteriales bacterium
CTGCTCGATGGCCAGCAGCGCACCTTCGGGATCGAACTTCTCCATCAGCACGACGGTGGCACCTAGCGACAGCATCGCCTTCGCCGAACCTGATGGTGCTGCGTGGTAGTAAGGGGCCGGTGTCAGATAGACGGTGTTCTCGTCAGCCCCGTAGGCCTCTTGCTGCATGTCGACCAAGGGTGATCCGTGGCCGAGCGGGAACTGGGCGGGCGGAGGTTGAATTCCCTTGGGGACGCCAGTGGTGCCTGACGAGTACAGCAAGTCTTGTCCTTGGATCGGATCCTCCAGGAGGACGGCTGGGAAGTCCGCTGCGGACTCGTACAGGTTCGGTAGTCCCGGTCGCGATGCGCCGACGAGGTACCGGGCGACGTCTGGGCATCGCTCCTGGAGATCAGCGCCGATACCGTCGTAGATCTCGCTGTCGATGATCAGCACCTTGGCCGCAGAGTCCTCGAGGATGTAGCCGACCTCGTTGCTCCGCAGGTGAAAGCTGAGCAGAACCGAATGAAGGCCCGCGTAGGTTGCGGCCCAATGCACCAACGGGTAGTCCACGCTGTTGCGAAGACAGATTGCGATCGAGTCGCCGCGAGCGAGGCCGAGTGACGCGAAAAACTGTGAGAGCCGGCAAGCGCCGTCGTGGAGCTCTCCGAACGTGAGCGTCTCGCCCGACCCTGCCATGATCACAGCTGGCTTGTCGCGGTCCAGGGCGGCGTGAGTCCCCGGGTATTTCCAATTGCCTTCCATCGATGCCCCTTCAGACTTCGCACGGTCGTGACGACGTGAGAGACCGTCACTAGTCGACATGTTCAACTCGTTAAGTAGAACACGTTCTGCATGCTTGGAGCAAGGAAATGGGCAGGCGATTTCTTGGTATCCCAGTGTTCGAGGAGGCTCGCCCGTCAGTCGGGCAGCAACGCCGCGGCAGCAAGGCCTATGCGTCTTTCGACCTCAGCAGTCGTGAGGTTGGAATTGAGCCAACCGATGATCGTGCTGGCCCAGAGGGCCTCCAGCATGTGAAGAACGCGATACTGGGTCGTCGTCGGAGAGTGGTCGGGACCCCAGGCGGACTGGGCTGCTATGTCAAGGAACTCGTTGGGCCAGGTGCGCAGGACCTCGCCGGACTCGATTCGTCGTGAGCTCTCTTCGAAGCTGATTGGTGCGTGATACGAAGTCATGATGGCGTGCGCGAAGCCGCGGTTCTGAGTCATGCCTCTGAACGCGCGCACATACGTGTCGGCTGCGCGCGTGGCTGGCGTCCGACCGCGAGCCGGACGGTCGTTAACTTCTTGCGCGAACCGGCTGATCTCTTGATCGATCAGCGCGGTCAGGAGGACATCCTTGGAAGCGTAGTAGCGGTACAAGGTAGCCAAGGCGACTTTGGCGCTCTTGGCGACAGCTCGCATCTGGACGGCCTCGTACCCGCCTTCTATCGACAGAGCCCTCGCAGCCGCGATGACACGCTCAGATCGAAACTCCGTCGCCGCCGGAGACCGTCCGTTCATCCTGATATCAGTCATGACCTATTTCCTGACGAGGGGTGCGGGATGCCCCCGACTTGACCGGGGGCCCCGCTCACGGTCGTGACCTACGTGTGAGGGTCGACTGTGGCCACGCCCACTCAACCCGCGAGCAACGCCCCCGCGCGCGGGACGACTTGGGGCAGGCCCAGCTTGCCGAGCAGCTGCCAGACTGTCGCCGAGGCGGCCGAGAGCACAGGGACGTCCATGCGCTGCTGGATGGCGTCGAGCACCGGCAAGGACGGCATCTGTACGCACGCGCTGATGACGACGGCGTCGGCTCCGCCGATCTTCAGCTGAGTTGAGAGGTCGATGAGCTGCTGCGGGTCAAGGCGGCCCACTGCGAGGTTGTCTGGCACCTCGAGGCTGATGGAATCCAGCACCTCAACGCCCTCAGCCTCGATGTAGTCGCACACCATCGCGGTCAACGGACGCATGTACGGCGTGATGACCGAGATCTTGCGAGCCCCAAGATGGTGAAGTCCCTCGATAAGGGCGCCCGCCGAGGACACGACCGGCACCGCGCGGCCGGACTCGAGCTCACCGGTCGCGGCAAGCCGGGTCTCTGAGTCGCGGTGGTAGCCCGCGCCCTGCGACATGATTGCGACGAGGCATGCGTAGGTGAGCACGTCGACGTCTGCGTCGGCCAGCTCAGCCGCGCAGCGCTCGGAGTCGAGGTCCATCGCGGCCAGCTCCGCTGCACTGACGTTCTTCATGCGCATCCGTGCGGAGTGGAAAGTGAAATCGTCCGCCGCTATCTCGCGGCGTGCCCGCAGCATGGCTGGTACTTCGGTTTCCATGGTGGTGTTCGAGCTCGGCACGATCATCCCGACGCGGTAGGCAGACATCAGTTTTCCTCGGATTCTTGGCGATGGCGGATGGAGAGGTCGGAGACCTTGGTGAAGTTCTTCTCGCGCACGGCGGCGGCTGAGCCCCTCATGTTGAGCGCGTAGGTATGGCTCATCTCCTGGCGGTAGAGAGCGCGGATGTCAGGCGTCGCCGAGCCGCGAATCGTGCGTTTGAGCGCGCGCAGGACCAGAGGGTCTTTCGCCGAAATGGTCGTTGCCATGGCCATAGACGTCCGAGAGAGCTCGGCAGCTGGCACGATCTCGTGGACGTGACCAGTGCGGGCGAGTACGTCTGCCTCGACGGGGTTGCCGGTCAGCATCGCTGCACGCATGACCTTGTCGGGCATGATGCCGAGTGCCTGGATGACTCCGGTGGTTGCCCCGTTGTCGACCTCCGCGAGGGTAAAGGTCGTATCGGCAGCGCAGATGATCACATCAGCAGAGGCTGCGATCAGGACGCCGAGGCCGACGCAGTAGCCGCGGATGCTCGCCACAATAGGAAGCGGGCACTCGGCCATCGCAATGGTCAGCTCCAGAGACCCCTCGACCTGGCCGAGGATGCCCTCGAAGTCGGGGAGCCTGAGGATCTCCTTCACATCGCCGCCGGCGCAGAATCCTGCTCCGACGCTTGTGATGAGGACGACTGTGGTCGTTGGATCGGTGGGGATGGATCGAATCATCGCGGTCATCGCGGCCAGATCGGCAAGGTTGATGGCGTTGACCGGCGGGGCGTCGAGCGTGAGCTCGACGATGCCGCCGGCATGGTCGCATCTTCTGATCATGAAGGGCCGTTCGGCTGGTGGGTGAGAACGGGGTGTCTGTCGTGAAGCTTGGGGTGGGTGGGAAAGACCGCCCTTGGATTGGGTCAAATAATAAGCAGGTGCTTAGAAAATAAGCAAGTGCTTATTTTCTGGCGATACATGAGCCGATAGGGTGAGGCTCGTTCTCGCCACGACGTCCGGAGCAGATCAGCATGAGCAAGAAAGACTCTCGAGCGGCTGCCAAGATTCGTCATGCCGCGACGAAAGTCTTCGCTGAGCGCGGGTACCACGGAGCGACCACGCGGGCTGTGGCAGATGAGCTGGGCCTGAGTGCGGCTGCCCTGTACCCGCACTTCCGCTCGAAAGAAGAACTTCTGTTCGCGATCACGGTCGGAGCACATGCCGATGCGTTGGCCGAGCTTGAGAGGGTCGATCCGGTCCTCGCGTCAGCCGAACGCCTTCGCGAATGTGTTCGGCTCTTCGCCTTGTGGCATGCGAACAACTATCTTCTGGGCCGAGTGGCGCAGCACGACTTGGCCGCGATGACCAGTGAGCACCTGGACGTGATCGTCGAACTGCGTCGTCGCACGACCCAGCTCATGCGCGACGTGGTGACATCGGGGATTGATGACGGCGCGTTCGCAGTTGGCGATCCGGGCGTTCACGCGATCGCTCTGATCTCACTGTGCAGCGACATTTGCAGGTGGTTTCCCAGCCAGGCCTATTCCTCGCCCGAGGCGTTGAGCGAGTTGTATGCGGACATTGCGCTCAGGATCGTGGGCGGCTCACTGCAGTTCTGATCGGGTGAGACAGACCCTTCCCGGTGGCTCTGCACGCGATATGCACTGACGATTCTGCTTGACACCGCGGCCGCACGCCGCCAGGTCTCCCCGATCGGCATCGACGCCTCGCGCGTGCTCGGCCTGGGCCGGGTGGACCGGCTAGGCAAGGTGACACGGCCGTCTGTCATCCCCGGTGCGTTCCTCGGCGTGAAGCTTGCGATCGCCTATTCGTTGATCGCGACACTGCTGGTCGACATCACCGGTTCCGGTGCTGGCATAGGACGACGGATCGTGCAGGCGCAGGCGTCATTTGACAGCCATCTCGCGTGGGCCTGCTGCTCTTGCCAGGCGTTTTCGGCTACTTGCTGAACTCGTTGTTGACGGTCGCAGAACAGCGGTTGCTGAGAAATTTGGGCCCGTAGCGGCCTGTCGTGAAGGTGCATTGCGCCGAAGCTCTCGTTGCTCAGAGAGCCCTGCCCCAGGGCTCAGCTCTCGTCGGGCTCGCGCACGAGCATCAGGTTGACCTTGCCCTCGTGCTCCAGCTCGCCGACGGGCTCGAAACCACGGCTCTCGTGAAAGGCCAGCGAGACGTCATTCGTCTCGTAGACCTCGAGGGCGATGGGAAGCTCGGCCTCGATCTTGGCGTAGAGCTTGGAGGCGACACCCTCGCGGCGGTGATCCAGCGACACCACGATGCGATCGAGGTAGACGTAGTCATCGACGAGCTTGTCCTCGAACCAGCGGTAGCGGCTGGAGTCGTATTCGGCGCCCGGGGGGACCGTGATGACGAAGCCGGCGATGTCGCCATCCGCTCCGTCGACGACGAGTGCCTGATCGGCCATCTTGACGAGGAGTGAGAGGCTCTCGTTGTCGAGCGGGCCGACGCCTTCGAGGGCGTTCTGGTTGAGCTCGACGACGGTGTCGAAGTCGCTGTGGGTCATGTCTCGTATGGTCATCGCCCATGACGTTACGTCAACCTGGGGTCAATGGCACATCCACGGCCACGATGTGTGAACCATTTCACAAGCCGGACGTGGCCGAGCTAGACCGCGAAATTGACTCCGGTTGCAGTCTCGGATGCGGCCCAGAGATCATCTGCGAGCTCCTCGTCGCGGGCGACCCGGGTCATGCCGACGAGCTTGGGTCGCCCACGAATGCCGCGCCACCCAGCCGGGCCGACGTACTCCCCGCCGGTCAGCAATTGATCAGTCGCGGCCATCAGCGTTGGCCATGCACCGTGCGCGGCCGACTGACCGACGATCCGCGAGATCTGGTGCAGTCCGATGCCGGGCAGCGACACTCCGTTGACGGACGGTCCGGTCTTCGTCAGATTGGTCGAGGCGAAACCCGGATGCGCCGCGACGCTGACGACAGGGACGCCGGCAGCCTTCACACGCCGGTCGAGCTCGACTGCGAACAGCAGATTCGCGAGCTTCGACTCGCCGTATGACTGCAAACGCTTGTAGGTGCGGGTGCTTCCTTCAGGCGTCAAGGAGGCGAGGTCGATGCTGCCGACCGTGGTGTGGGCGAGTGAGGCCACCGAGACGATCCGTGCCGCGCTTGCGGCCAGGACTGGCCACAGGCCTGCGGTCCAGGCGAAGTGTCCGAGATGATTCGTGCCGATCTGCAGCTCGAAGCCGTCCTTGGTCTGACTCTTCGGTGTCCACATAATGCCCGCGTTGTTGACCAGGATGTCGATCCGGTCGTAGTCGCGGACGACCTCGGCGGCGGCGCGCTTAGTGTCGTCGAGGTCTGCGAGGTCGAGCGACACGACGTCGATCGAGGTGCCGGGGGCATCCTTGGTGATGCGCGCGAGGGCGTCGGCGGCCTTCGCGGAGTCACGGGCCGTGACCACCAGATCGGCCCCCTTGCGGGCCAGCCCGATCGCGGTGAACAGTCCGAGTCCCCC
>JBBSSC010000155.1:0-5765 GCA_038242465.1 Propionibacteriales bacterium
AGGCCGCGATCGACCGCAAGCTCACGCTGATCGCGTGGGAGGCGATGAACCACTGGAGTGGCGACGGCAACTTCCTGCTGCACGTGTTCCACAAGAACAACGAGCTCGCGGGCTACGGCTCGGTGCTGCACGCGATGTCGCTCAGCGGCCTCACCGGCACCTACGGACGTCCGCTGCGTGCGGCGGTCATCGGCTTCGGCGCGACCGCTCGCGGCGCCGTGACGGCCCTCAGCGCGCACGGCATCCACGACGTCGACATCTTCACGCAGCGTGGTGTGGCGGCGGTCAGCGCGCCGATCCACTCGGCGCGCATCGTCCACTTCGACCCGGCCGCATCACCCGCGGAGAGCCGTGCCCTCGTCGATCAGCGGTGGGTCCCGATGCCGGCCCTTCTCGCTGAGCACGACATCATCGTCAACTGCGTCCTGCAGGATCCCAACTCCCCCATGACGTTCCTGACCAACGACGATCTGCCGAGCCTCGCATCCGGCACGATCATCGTCGACGTCTCGTGCGACGAGGGCATGGGCTTCGAGTGGGCCAAGCCGACGACATTCGACGAGCCGGTCTTCACGGTCGGCGACGGCGTGACGTACTACGCCGTCGATCACAGCCCGTCCTACCTCTGGAACTCTGCGACGTGGGAGATCAGCCAGGCGCTGCTGCCCTACCTCGGGACGGTGCTCTCGGGTGCCGAAGCGCGCGATGCCGACGAGACGATCAAGCGGGCCATCGAGGTGCGCGAAGGCGTCATCCAGAATTCCGACATTCTTTCATTCCAGCGCCGGTCGGCCGAGTACCCGCACGCACCGGCCTGAGCTCCATCAGGCCTGGATCTTCAGCGATTTGCGCGGCGACGTCTGAGGACGCAGGTACAGCGCGAACACGGGGATCACGAAGACCAGCCAGGCAATGACTTGGAGCCACGACGGATTCGGCTGGAAGTTGACGGTCCCCTTAAGTAAGGTGCCGTACCAGCTGTCCGGCGGGATAACCGACGTGACGTCGAATGCCACCGAGTTCAGACCCGGAAGGACTCCGGCTTCCTGCAGGTCGTAGATCCCGTAGGCCAGCACGCCGGCCGCCACGATGATCAGCAGAGCGCCGGTCACGGTGAAGAACTTGCCCAGGTTGATCGTGAGCGCGCCTCGGTAGATGAGGTATCCCAGCACGACCGCTACCAGCAGGCCGCTGGTTGCACCGATGAACGGCTGAGCCGAATAGCTGCCCTGCACGGTCGACCAGATAATCGCCGCGGTCTCCAGACCTTCACGACCCACCGTCATGAACGCGATCGCGATGAGCGCGACCGAGCCCAGGGAGACTGCCTTTTCCATGTCACCCTCGAGCTCGCGCTTGAGCGTGCGGGCAGTGCGACGCATCCAGAAGATCATCCACGTCACCAGGCCCGCGGCCAGGATCGACATCACTCCACCGGTGATCTCCTGAGCACGGAACGAGAGCTGGTCGAAGGCAATCGTCACGACAGTGAAGACCGCGACGACGATTGCCAGCGCAGCGACCACGCCGATCCAGATGTACTTCAGCTCGGCTCGGCGATCGGTCTTGACCAGATACGCCACCAGGATGCTGACGACCAGGCTTGCCTCGAGGCCTTCGCGGAGGCCGATGAGGAACATTGCGAACATGTAGGCGAGCCTAACCTGCAAAGGTGTGAGGTTTCTCGTCGAGGCCCCTAAGAAGTTCATGACGATACCCCGTGATCGTGGGGATTCGCATACCCTCTAGCATCGGTTAGGCTTGCCTAATCATTGTTGTGCCCTGCCCCGAAGGATCGTTCTCATGAAGTCCACCCTCGCCACGCTCAGCGTGATGTCGATCGCCGCCCTGAGTCTCGCCGCGTGTGCATCCGATCCATCAGAATCCGCATCCTCGGGCGAGCTGACGGTGGCCGCCAACGATTCCAAATGCACGATCTCCATGTCGAAGCTGAATGCCGGGCCCACGACCTTCAAGGTGTCCAACAAGGGCAGCAAGGTCACCGAGTTCTACATCTACGCCGACGGCGATCGCATCATGGGCGAGGTCGAGAACGTCGGGCCCGGCTTGACTCGCAACCTGGTCGTCGACCTGCCCAAGGGCTCCTACGAAGGCGCGTGCAAGCCCGGCATGATCGGCGATGGAATCCGCCAGACGCTGACGGTCACGGGTGACGCCGCCAAGCCTCTCTCGGACTCGCAGGAGCTGACCGCCGCTGCCGAGAGCTATGCGCGCTACGTCAAATCGCAGTCCGACACCCTCATCGTCAAGACGACCGAGTTCGTCGACGCTGTCAAGGCCGGCAAGGTCGATGAGGCCAAAACGCTCTTCCCGATTGCACGCACCTACTGGGAGCGCATCGAGCCCGTCGCCGAGAAGTTCGGCGACCTCGACCCGATCACCGACGGCCGCGAGCCCGACGCTATCGCCGAGGGCGTCGACTTCACGGGTTGGCACCGCATCGAGAAGCAGCTCTGGGTCGAGAACAACACCGAGGGCATGGACGTCTACGCCGATCAGCTCCTCGACAACGTCAAGAAGATCGTCGAGCTCGGCCAAGACGCCCCCCTGACGGCACTCGAGCTCGCACAGGGTTCGAAGGGCCTCCTCGATGAGGTCGCGACCGGCAAAATAACCGGTGAAGAAGACGAGTTCAGCCACACCGACCTATGGGACTTCAAAGCCAACATCGAAGGCTCCCAGGCCGCGATCGCTTCATTGCGCCCCGTGCTGGAGAAGCAAGATCCAGAGCTCGTGAAGCAGCTCGACGCGCAGTTCGCAGCGGTAGATGCCGAGCTCAACCAGCATCAGGACAAGGCAACGGGCGACTGGGAGTTCTACGACAAGCTCACCAAGGAGCAGGTCAAGGCGCTCTCGAACGCGGTCGCGGCGCTGAGCGAGCCCATCAGCCAGGTCGCCGCGGTCGTCGCGAAATCGGCTTGAGCGACACTAGACACGTGAGCACAGACGAAACGCCGCGCGAGTCCGGCCTTTCCCGCAGGAAGCTGCTGGGAGCGGCTGGGCTCGGCGCATTGGCCGCGGGGGCAGTTGGCGCAGGCGCAGGATTTGCCGCGGCCGACAAGCCCGACCCCGAGGTCCTGCCAGATCCCGACGCGCTGCCGGTCCCCTTCGAGGGTGTCCATCAAGCAGGCATCGTGACGCCGGCCCAGGACCGCCTCTACTTCGTTGCGCTCGACCTGACGACCGACGACCGCAACTCGCTGATCGCGCTGCTCAAACAGTGGACCGCCGCGGCCCGGCAGCTGACGCAGGGCAATGATGTCGGCGAGCTCGGCGCGGTCGGCGGCTCGCCGTACTCGCCCCCCGAGGACACCGGCGAGGCGCTGGGTCTCCCGCCGTCAGGCCTGACCATCACGATCGGCTTCGGCCGTGGGATGTTCGTCGACGGCGACGGCTTGCCACGATTCGGGCTCGACGGCAAGCTTCCCGATCGTCTGCAGGACATCCCCAGCTTCTCGGGCGACCGCCTCGACGATGCGCTGTCGGGTGGCGACATCGCGATCCAGGCTTGCGCCAACGATCCGCAGATCGCCGTCCACGCGGTGCGCAATCTCGTACGCATCGCATTCGGGCGAGCTTCGGTGCGCTACTCGCAGATGGGCTTCGGCCGCACGTCCTCGACCTCGTCGGCCCAGGTCACCGCGCGCACTCTCTTCGGTTTCAAGGACGGCACGGCCAACATCAAGGTCGAGGAGAAGAAGGCCGTCGAGGACTTCGTCTGGGTGCATCAGGAGGACGGTCCCGATTGGTTGGTCGGCGGCTCGTACCTCGTGGCACGCAAGATCGACATGCGCATCGAGACCTGGGACCGCGAGTCCCTGGCGGGCCAGGAGAACATCATCGGCCGGGCCAAGGGCTCTGGCGGGCCGATGTCCGGCGGCGACGAGTTCGCGACGATCGACTTCGCGGCCACCGACGAAGAAGGTGCGCCGGCGATTGCCGCGAAGTCCCACGTCCGTCTCGCCCACCCAGACTTCAACAACGGTGCCCAGATACTGCGTCGCGGCTACAACTTCGTCGACGGATCAAATGGCCTGGGGCAGCTCTCTGCCGGGCTGTTCTTCATCGCGTACCAACGCGACCCCGAGCAGTTCAACCAGATCCAGCGCAGCCTCGCGGGGCTGAACAACGATCTGCTCAACGAGTACATCGTGCACGTCGGGTCGGGCCTGTTCGCCTGTCCGTCCGGCGTCGGCGTCGACGGCTACTGGGGCGAGAAACTCTTCATGTAAGCCCCTCCCGGGCCTCGCGTGCAGGGTCGTCAGGCTTGCGCATCCGTCGCCCGGCAGTAGCGTCGAAGGAAAGCTCCGACGAGAGGGAACACGCATGCCTACACGCACCGCACGCACCGCCTGGGACGGCGACTTCGACAACGGATCGGGACAGGTCGAGCTGACCGACTCGGGCCTCGGCACATTCGAGATGTCGTTCAAGAAGCGATCGTCCGAGGACGGCGGGGGCGCCACGAATCCCGAGGAGCTTCTGGGCGCCGCCCACTCGTCGTGCTACTCGATGCAGCTCACGGCGGTGCTCGGGCAGATGGGTGCCACGCCTATTGCGATCGAGACGACGGCGAAAGTGACTCTCGGTGAGGATCCCGACGACCAGGGCTTCAAGATCACGAAGATCGCCCTGATCGTCCGCGGCGAGGTCGAGGGCATCGACGCGGACGGCTTCCAGCAGGCCGCCGAGTCCGCCAAGGTCGGATGCCCCCTGAGCAAGGCACTCGCCTCGGTGCCCGAGATAACCCTCGACGCGAGGCTAGAGACGGCGTAGGGGGCCGCCTACGCGCCCTTGCGGATGCGGCGGCGGCGGTCTCCCCGACGGCGCAGGTCGCGGGCGAGCCGCCTGTCGCCGTAGTAGAGGATGCCTTCCCAGTCGATCGTATCGTTGACGGGAGGCGGCGCGACGACCTTCTGCTTCTTCGACTTCGGCTCGACGTAGAGCCAGTTGAGGACGCCTAGACTCATGTCGACGAATGATGCCCGCACACCGATATAGGCCCTGATGGCCGCAGCCGCGAGCACCGCGTTGAAGACCGCGAATGCGCAGTTGCCCCAGTTCTCCTGGTTGAAGTCTCGCCATGCCGTGAGGATCGAGAAGATCACGATGAGATACGGCACGAGCACATGCAGTGCCGGCGCGGCCGTACGGTTGCGGACCTTGGGGGTGCGGGCGAACGGGATCTTCTCCGCCGTGAATGCCTGCTGGATCGACTTCAGCACACCCGCGAGGTTGACTGGCAGCAGGACGAGGTTGAAGCCGTAGATCCGGAAGATGTCACTGAATCGGTGACCGCAGGCGCGCAGATCGCTGCCCATCGCCAGGAAGTACGGCACGGCCGCGCCCAGGACCAAGGGGCTCAGCAGACGGCTGTCATAGGGGTAGAACAGCAGGAACAGCAGTCCGAAGCTGGCCCACGCGATCGATCCCATGTAGTTGACGCGCAGAGCGAGCTCCGCCAGCGGCACGCGCTCGCGGTTGCGGCGCCTGTGACGAACCTGCTCCCACAGCTTCGGCAGGATCAGCAGACCGCCATTGGCCCAGCGACGACGCTGCACGACGAGCGATCCGTAGTCGGGCGGTGTCGCGCTGTAGCTCAGCCGCTCGGGGTAGTTGATCAACGTCCAGCCCGCGGTGCCGATGTCGATGCTCGACTCGGTGTCCTCGATGACCGTCCGGTCCTGGATATAGGTCTTGATGTCATAGCCGCCGACGTTCTCGACCTCGACGATGTCCTCGAG
>JBBSSC010000156.1:0-5737 GCA_038242465.1 Propionibacteriales bacterium
CAAGCTTCTCGCCCAGGATTCCCTTGAGCACAGAGGTGTGCGCAGAAGACTGAGTGTGCATGGTGTTTTCTCGCCCCCTCTACTGGATGTTGACGTCGACGCTGGCCGGCAGATCGATGCGCATGAGCGCGTCGACCGTCTTCGGCGTCGGGTCGAGGATGTCGATGAGCCGCTTGTGCGTGCGCATCTCGAAGTGCTCGCGGCTGTCCTTGTACTTGTGCGGCGAGCGGATGACACAGAAGACGTTCTTCTCAGTGGGCAACGGCACCGGTCCTGCGACCTTGGCGCCTGTGCGCGTCACGGTGTCGACGATCTTGCGCGCCGACGAGTCAATGACCTCGTGGTCGTAGGCCTTGAGCCGGATACGGATTTTTTGTCCCGCCATGCTCTCGCTTGTCCTTTACGTTCGCTTCGCATCGTCTCGCCTCGGGTTCGAGGGAGAAGGCTCCTCCTCCCGCCGACCCCCGAGGTCGGGCGTGTCGCGGCCACTTAAGGCTGGTACGTCACACACTTGTCGAGTTAGGTGGTTGGCCCCGCTCTCAGCGGGACAAGCTCGATCTCAAGTTCGGCACCGGCGTCATGGATCGGCGTGAGATGCCGGACGGTCGGCGCCCCAGCGATCGAGCCGGAGCAACCGAACTATTCTGACAGACCCCCCCGCGTAAACACAAATCGGGTCCCTGCCGATATCGCGGACTCGATACATCGCGGCGCCGGCGGCACGGCACCCACTTTGCTGTGGCTGCCGACACCCTGTTCCTCGTATAACATTCAGGTGCGCCGCGACATGACTTATTCATGCCGCGGCTCAGTCAGGGTGAGCCGCTTCCGCAGGCAGATACACGCTGTATATATACGAGTCGTTCATATAGGGGTCACATGTCTCGGGGTTCGAAGTTGCACGCGTTCGACGCATCAACGCGGCGGTGGCCGGCACGCGCAGGCGTCGGCGTCGCCTGCCTAGCCTCGGCCGGGCTCGTGGTCGGCGGCCTCCAGGCCGCGCAGGCCGCACCGCAGAAGGTTCTGCAGTCCGTCGCGGTCGAGCTTCAGCGCGATGGCTCCGTCACCTCGATCAAGAGCACCGCGATCCGCCAGGACAGCGAGGGCTCGTCCGAAGATGACGAGAAGACGCATGATCCGTCCAAGGTCGGCAGCGATCTGCCCATCCGGGTCCTGACCTCGTACCGCCTCGGGACCTCCTCGGGCACCGACCTCAACGATCTCGAAGGCAAGTCCGGCCGTATCCATATCGATGTCACGGTGCAGAACACCACGGTGCGGCCCACTCTGCTGAGCTATGACTCCGAGGCTCAAAGCAAGACGGCACCCGCCCTCGTCGGCACGCCGCTGACCGTCGTCGCATCGGCCGACCTCGGCAAGACCGAGCTGTCGCAGGTCGTTTCGGCGGAACCGGGCGAGGACACCGCGACCAATGGCGTCGTCAGCCACGACGGCGACGGTAACGCCCGCGTGCAGTGGGCCACGATGCTTGCCCCGCCCCGGTTGGCCGCCAGCGCGACGTTCACGCTGGTCCAGGACGCCGTCGACTTCGAGCCCCCGACCTTCGACGTCAGCGTGCAGACCGGCCTCGTGACCGATACCTCTGTGTCCCGTCTCGTCGACTCAGCATTCGCCGACGACAACGGCACGCAGGAGCTCACCTCGCGCACTGTCGCACTGCTCGGCTCCGTCGGCACGGTCCTCACCGACGCCAGCACCGTGCTGTCCAAGGTCGAGGCCCAGCTCGATGGTTCCGCCAGCCAGCTCGGCACCAAGACGATCGGCGACCTCGAGTCGAGCGCGTCGTACATCACCTCGGCACTCGGCGGTCTGTCAGGCGACCTCGACAGCCTGCAGACCACGATGGACAGCGCCCTCAGCTCATCCAGCGACAAGGCCGTCGACCAGCTTGCGAAAAGCTTCGCGAAGGTTAAGGACAAGGTTCTGGGCGATCCCGATGCCGAAGACACCGAGGCCCCACAGGCCCCCTCCCCCGCGGACGGCTGCGCCCTGACGACGCCCGTCACCGCCACGACGTCGACGGTCTACGGCCAGCTTCGTGCCGTGCAGACTCAGCTCGGCCAGCTGGCCCGTTCTACCGATGACTGCCGCGCCGCCGTCGTCGACGCCCTGCGCACATCGCTCGGCACCGCCGACGACACGTGCGCTGCCAACACCGCTTACGCAGCACTGTCGTGCGCCAGCAGCGCGCTGGCAACCAGCTCGGCAGATCTCCTGAACGCACAGAACACCATCAACTCGACATTCGACACGACCCTGCTGGGCAAGGTCGACACCTCGCTCGACGTCGTGCTGGACGCCCTCGGCGTCATCCGCGACGATGCCGGCCAGCTCGGCACCGGCGCGATCGAGAACGGCCTTGACGACATCGTTGCCGATCTGACGCAGGTGCAGACCCTGCTCGGCGCGACGAGTCCTCTCGCGACCAACATCGCGGCGATCAACCAGCGCTCCCTGGACCAGCTCAACCTGATCTCAGGCGGCGGCGCCGACGGCGATCCCGGTATGTCGCAGCAGGCCGCAGATCTCGCCGGCATCTTATGCGATGACCTGCCCGATTCCCCCGCCAGCAACGAGGCGAGCGTCCTGCTGAGCGGTGCGAACTGCGACGGTAGCCAACCCCCCGCACCTGCCGATCCGGCTGACGCGAGCGATTACACGTCCTCGCTGGTCGAGAAGATCGACGCCACCAAGCTCGCCTGGACCGAGACGAAGAATGTCTCCGCAGGTCTCAGTACTCTGGTCAGCGACCTCCTCGACGAAGTCACAGACATCCTGACCGCGCTCGACGGTATCTCTGCCGGTGACATCGGCGGGCTCGAGGGTGATCTTGAAGACCTCGTCGCCCAGATCGAGGCCATCTACCAGCCCATTCCGGTGCCAGATGACAACGGTGTGCCGCAGCCCTCGCTTCCTTCGCCGCATGACCAGCTCACCGACTCGTTCGGCCAGCTCAAGTCCAATCAGTCCAATATCGGCCCGAAGCTCGCAGATGCCTTCGCCACCGCATCGAAGGCCCTCTCAGACGGTTCGACTGATGTCGGCGAGAGCGCAGGACGCGTCGAAGCAGCTCGCCAGACTGCCGAAAAGGGGGCCGGCGATCTCTTCGGAGCCTTCGGCGGCTCGCTCGACGCGATCGGCACCGAGCTCGTGACGAAGGGTGGCGCGAAGATCAAGCAGCAGCGCGCCGAGCTCGACGACGTCATCGACTCCTTCGACGCGGGCCTGAGCTCCACCGCGACCAAGGCTGCCCGCCGGATCGCCTCCCAGGTCGGTGCCTCGAACCGCGATCTCGAATCGTCCGAGAAGCGGCTCACGGCCGATCTGAAGGCAATCCTGGTCAACATCGGTCAGCCGAAGAAGAATGGCAGCGGCCTCTTGGGCTCGATCTTCACGGGCGCTCGCCGCACCGGGGCCTCGAATGCCAAGATCGTCGACGCCGGTCAGGCATCGGATGCCTTCGGACGCGTCCGGGGCGCTGCCCTCGACGATCTGTACCTCCAGCAGGCTCAGGTCCTCGCATCGCTCAAGGCCGAGGCAGCCTTCCCGATCTTCGACATCGAGCTGCCTGCGGGATCATCGCACCGCACGGTGTTCTCGTTCCACATCGGATAGGACTGACACGAACATGGCATATTTCAGCCGATCCGCCATCCCAGCGGTCGCGATGACCCTCGCTGCCAGCGTCACGCTCGCGGCCTGCACGAGCGAAGATCAGCCTCCCCCGCGTAAGCCGGCCGCCGTCGGCCTCGCTGTCGCAGGGGTCGACGACATGACGCTGGGCCTGCTTGTCTCCTCGACATCCGATCGCGGAGAGGGCTCCGACTACACGGGCCCCTCGGCCGGTGCGGAGCTTGCCTCGTACCGGCTGCGGCTCGGCGGCACGAAGGTGAAGCTCGTCGTGGTCGACGACCGGGGATCGGCCGACAAGGCCGCGTCCGGGATGCAGGAGCTGATCGACTCGGGCGTCTCCGGCATCGTGGCAGCCACGTCCGGAACCCACGTGATGCCGGCTCTGAAGGTGGCGTCCGAAGCGAGCGTTCCCGTCATCGCCCCCTACCTACGAACCACCGACGCCCTGCCCGATGGCATCTTCGTGACGGGACCCAGCGAGGCTGCGATCGTCGCGGGACTCAACCAGGCGATGGCAGCCGATGAGGTCACCGTGCCGATCGTGCTCGCGGCAGATGACGTCCCCGTGCCCTCCGTGGGCACTGGCCCGGCGCGACAGCTCACTGGCTCAGGTCTCGACGACCTCGTCGAGGGCATCGCCAAGGAGGTCGAGGACGCCAAGGCCGACAGCATCGTGATCAGCGCATCGGCCGCGAGCCAGGCGGCGGCGGTCGCCGCACTGCAAGGCGCGGTGCCCGAGGTGCCCGTCTACCTGACTCCCGAGGCCGGAACCCCGACCTTCGCGACGTCGCTGCGCAATGGCACCGGCACGCCCGCGGGCCGATTCGTGTCAGTCGGCTCGCAGGCGTTCGACTCTTCGACCCTCGACTCGAGTCCTGAAGCGGACTCGGCAGCCGCCTATTTCGCGGCACTGCGCCTCGGCTCAGCCGACGAGTCGTTCACCTCGAGCCTCGACGACTCCCCGTTCGCGGGTGTCGCGGGTGCCGCCGATTTGCCGAGCCACGATGCCGTCCTGGCGCTCGTGCGCGCGGCCGCAAAGGCGAAGTCCGCTGAGCCCGCCAAGGTCGGCGCAGCGCTCGATGGCCTGAAGATCGGCGTCACGGCCTCGCTGGCCGGCCCGGGCCTCGACTTCTCCTCGTCCTACGCCCTGCCACAGGACGCCGTCCTTCCGCTGTACGCCACGACGCAGGATCCGGGCGTCAGGCCCGCCGATTCCACGCCCGTCCTGACCTGGTTCGGTCTGCCGGACGACGGCCAGTAGGGCCAGATATGGATGTCGGCAGTCAGCGAGCACTCGGCAGCCGGTACGAGCTGCTAGATAAGCTCGGTGCGGGAGCCATGGGCGAGGTCTGGCGTACCCGCGATCGGGTCTCCGGCGAGCTCGTGGCGGCCAAGCTACTGCGCAGCGATCTGACCCAGGATCCCGAGATCGTCGGCCGGTTCATCCAGGAGCGATCGATCCTGCTGGGACTCGACCATCCTGCGATCGTCCGCATCCGCGATCTGGTGGTCGAGGGCGACGATCTGGCGATCGTCATGGATCTCGTCGACGGCGAGGACCTCAAGGCCCGGCTGCGTCGCGATGGCACGCTCACCCCTCGCGATGCCGTCTCGGCCGTGACGTCGGTACTCGACGCGATCGGTGCGGCGCACTCACAAGGCTGCCTCCACCGCGATGTCAAGCCCGACAACGTGCTGGTCGAGAACGGCGACGGCCCTCTCGGCGACCGCGTGCGCCTGTCCGACTTCGGCATCGCCCGGCTCGCGCAGGAGTCGACGGTCCAGGCCACCGGCCTGCTCGGCACACCCTCCTACATGCCTCCCGAGCTGTTTGCCGAAGGCCGCTTCAGCGGCGCTTCCGATGTGTATGCCGCAGGCGTAGTCCTGTACGAGCTGCTCGCTGGGCGCACGCCCTTCGCGGGGCCCGGAACCGCCCACACGATCGGCTACCGCCACGTCACGGCTGAGGTCCCCGTGCTGCCGGTCGCGCCGGGTCTGTGGAACGTACTGATCGCGCTGCTCGCGAAGGATCCGACCAAGCGGCCCACGCCGGCGGTCGCTGCCGCAATGCTTCGGGAGCTAC
>JBBSSC010000157.1:0-5728 GCA_038242465.1 Propionibacteriales bacterium
CGATCGTCGAGGGCGGTGGCTCGGACGACCAGATCCAGGGCCGCGTCAACCAGATCAAGGCCGAGATCGAGAACAGCGACTCGGACTACGACCGCGAGAAGCTCCAGGAGCGTCTGGCGAAGCTCGCCGGTGGCGTCGCTGTCATCAAGGTCGGAGCTGCGACCGAGGTCGAGCTCAAGGAGCGCAAGCACCGCATCGAAGATGCCGTGCGTAACGCCAAGGCCGCTGTCGAAGAGGGCATCGTCGCCGGTGGTGGCGTCGCTCTCGTCCAGGCTGCTGCTGCGGTCTTCGAGAAGCTCGAGCTCACGGGCGACGAGGCCACGGGTGCGAACATCGTGCGCGTCGCCGCTTCGGCTCCGCTCAAGCAGATCGCTATCAACGCCGGCCTCGAAGGTGGAGTCGTCGCTGAGAAGGTCGCCAACCTCCCGGAGGGTCACGGTCTCAACGCCGCCACCGGCGAGTACGTCGACCTGATCGCCGCGGGCATCATCGACCCGGCCAAGGTCACGCGCTCGGCGCTGCAGAATGCAGCGTCTATCGCAGCCCTGTTCCTCACGACTGAGGCTGTCGTCGCCGACAAGCCTGAGCCGGCCGGCGCCGCTGGTGGCGCCCCGGACATGGGTGACATGGGCGGTATGGGCTTCTAGTCACTTCGTGACCTGAGGACCTGCAGCACCTCACGAAGGCCCCCGACCAGCGCGTAGGCGCGAGGTTGGGGGCCTTCGTCGTGGGAGAGTGGTGGCATGGCGCTCATCGAGGCCCGTTCGCTGGGCAAGTCGTACGGCAACAAGCGCGCCGTCGACAATCTCTCGTTCATCGTGCAGCCCGGAAGCGTCACGGGCTTCCTGGGTCCCAACGGCTCGGGCAAGTCGACCACGATGCGGCTCATGGTGGGTCTCGACCGGGGCGACGGTGTGACGACATTCGACGGGGACACGTTCGGCCAGCTGCAGCACCCGATGCACCACGTCGGAGTGCTCCTCGAAGCCAAGCCATTCCATCCCACCCGCACTGCGCGCAATCACCTGTTGATGCTGGCCGCGGCCAATGGCATTGGCTCACGGCGTGTCGACGAGGTGCTCGAGATGGTCGGCCTCGCATCGGTGTCACGTAGCCGTCCCCGCAAGTTCAGTCTCGGCATGGGGCAACGGCTCGGCGTCGCGGCGGCGCTACTGGGCGATCCGCACACCCTGATTCTCGACGAGCCCAGCAATGGCCTCGATCCGCAGGGCATCACCTGGTTGCGGCACCTGCTCAGGCATCTCGCCGGAGAGGGACGTTCGGTGTTCGTATCGAGCCATCTGCTGCAGGAGATGGCGGTGTTGGCCGATCAGCTCGTCGTGATCGGCCGGGGCCGGATGCTCGCCAACGGCCCGGTCTCGGAGTTCATCTCGCACAGCGGGCTCGGAGCCGTCGAGGTGCGGACGCCAGATCGCGCCCTGCTCGACCCGGCCCTTCGGCAGCTGGGTGCCGACGTGACGGACGAGGAAGGATTTCTGGTCGTGCGAGGTGCGTCGGCGGAGCAGATTGGCGATGCGGCCCATGCCGCCGGCGCGAGACTACACCAGCTCGCGACACGTCAGGCAACGCTAGAAGAGGCTTTCTTGGAGGCCACCGGGCTGTCCGAGGAGTTCCGCGGCACCGAGGGGGAGCAGCCATGATCGACGCGCTCCGCTACGAGTACATGCGGCTGCGAACGCTTCGCTCGACATACTGGCTGATTGGCGCGGCGATGCTCTTCCAGCTCGTGATGTCGATCGTCTTGGCCTCTGTGATGGCCTCGTCGACCTCATTCGGCGGTGGCGACAGCTCCTTCGAAATCATCGCCACGATCGGTGCATCCAGTGGCTTCGCGCCCCTGTTCATCGCGTACATCATCGGACTGATCGGGCTCTTGTCAGTTGGCCACGAATACCGCCACGGGATGATCCGGGCGACGTTGACCGCGATCCCGAACCGTTCCCACGTCTTCGCCGCCAAGGTCGTCACGACGATCGTGATCTCGGCGGTCGCGGCGCTGCTGTGCATCCTCATCGCGCTGCTGAGCATCGTGGCTTTCGGTCTCGATCTGCCGACCGTCAGCAGCCTGGTCGAGCTGACAGCGGGCACGGTGCTCTTCACGATCATGTTCTCGCTGTCGGGCCTCGCCTACGCAGCGCTCGTTCGCAACCAGACTGCCGCCGTCGCACTGCTCCTGCTCGTGCCTAGCGTCCTGGAGACGATCATCAGGGCCATCGTGATCTCGATCAAGGGAGCCTCGGAGGAGCCTGGCGCAGATGGCGGGATCATCCAGCTGCTCAGATATCTGCCGTACGACGCGGGCGGCAAGCTCTACACCCGGGCGTCGATCGACGACCTACTGTCGTTCCTGGGCTACACCCCCTTCGGCGCGGTAGGCGGCGGCATCGTCATGGCGGTGTTCGTCAGTGCCCTCCTGGGCCTGGCCTACGCGCTGTTCTTGCGTCGCGACGCCTGATCCTCCGTGCGTCGACTGGGCCGTCGATCTGGAAGGATGCGAGGGTGGATGCCAGCGCCAGAGCCTCGATGACCGTTGCCCACCACGATCGACTGCGTGCCGCCGGCGTCGACGCCTCGTCGCTGGGCGACGACGAATCCTGGTCGGTGCACCGTGACGGTCTGCCGAAGTGGTGGCACGAGAACGGCAACGCCCTGTACCTGTCTGGGGGAGCCGGCCTGCCCGCGCGTGTCATCCAAGATCTCGGAATCTTCCCGGTGCGCGATGTTGTGATCGCGATCGGTTCCAACCTGGAATGGTTGACATCCCTGCACGTTGGTGGCGACGGTGCGACGGTTTTCGTTGGTCGCCACAGCGCTATCACGGCGGGCGAGCTGTACTGCGGCGGCGACTCGCGCATCATCCTGCAGGGCCGCGTCGTCGGCACCCGCAGCGCGATCCTGGACGCCCGCAACGGCGGCAGCATCGTGGCCGGATCCGATCAGCTGTGGGCAGCGAACGTGTACATCGCGACCGACGACATGCACCGCCTCGAGGACGCAGCCACAGGGGAGCGGATCAACCCCTTCGGAGCCGATATCCGGCTCGGGGAGCATGTCTGGCTCGGCCGCGACGCCGTCGTGACGGGGCACGCCGAGATTGGTGACGGCACCGTGATCGGGATGCGCAGCCTGGTCCGCGGGCAGAAGATCCCCGCCTGCACCGTAGCGGTGGGTTCTCCCGCGCGGATCGTCCGCGAGGGTGCGACCTGGAGCCACGACGACCTGCCCTGACCGGGCGCACAGCGAGCGGCGGGACGTGAAAGAGTTCTGCCATGACTCTCACCCACAACGTCTACTTCGACGGCGGCGTCCAGAGCCTTGCGTACGAGCGGGACGGCGCGGCGTCGAGCGTCGGGGTGATGGGGCCGGGTGAGTATCACTTCGGAACCGCCGCGCCCGAGCGGATGACCGTGGTCCGCGGCGAGCTGACGGTTCTGCTCCCCGGCTCGGCCGACTGGTGCTCATTCGGCGACGGCGAGTCGTTCGACATCCCCGGAGACAGCGGATTCGACCTGCGGGTCACTGCGTCGACGTCATACCTGTGCGAGTACCTCTGAGCTACAGCTACCGGTGGCGTGCCGCGAACTTTTCGCGGCGCGTCGTATAGGGGCCCCAACGGCTGACCATGAACGCGGTCTCGTAGGCGTGGACGGTCGCTGAGCGGGAGATTGACTCGAAGTGCCACAGCACGGTGTCGCAGAGCCAGACCAGCCGCAGACCGTGACGTCGGATCTTGAGGCTCAGATCGATGTCGTTGAAGTTGATCGGCAGCTGTTCGGTGAAACCGCCGACGTCATGGAAGACCTCGGCGCGCACCGCGATACACGCGCCTGTGAGGGCCGACGTCTCGCGGTTCATGGTCAGATCGTTCCGCGTGGAAGTTGACGGGAGCACGCGGTAGAACGAGTGCTTGATGCTGCCCTTGCCCTGGCCGGATACGCCGTACTCGACACCCGCATGCTGCAGACGCCCGTTCTCGAACAACAGCTTCGCACCCGTCAACCCAACATCGGGTTCGCAGAGCGGAGCGATGAGCTGGCCGATGACCTCATCAGACTTGGCCTGCACATCGTCGTTGAGGAAGATCAGCACCTCGCCGCGAGCGTGGAGGGCGCCGAGATTGCACTTCTGGCTGAAGTTGAAGTCGTGGAGGTACGGCACGAGCACGAGGTCGATGTCGGGCATGGCCCGCATCTCGTTCATGACGACCTCGGGTGTGGACGGCTCGTCGTAGACGACGACGAACTCGAGGTCCTGGTGGGCTGTGTGATCGCGGACCGAGCGGATGGCTTCGACCACGAACGTCCGTGACGATCCCCAGACGCTTCCGATCGTGCCGCGGGTCGGGATGATGATGCTGGTCGGGGTCGTGAGATCGGGCTCGCGCACGACCTCGTAGTGACCGAGATCCGGTCGATGCGTGACAGCTGCCGCGATGCCCAGCCGCGTGAGCTGGTCGCCTACCGCACGGGCCCCGGCCTCCAGTGCATAAGGCTTGGCATCTGCCTGCATCGAGGTCGAGCCCTCGATCATGCGCCAGTGGTACAGGATCTTCGGGACATGGTGGACGCGCCGGGCCTGCTCGGTCACTCGCAGCACGAGATCCCAGTCCTGCGAGCCGTCATAACCCGGGCGGAAGCCCCCGACCTCACGGACCAGGCTCGTGCGCAGCACCGAGAGGTGGCTGGTGTACATCTGGTGCCGAAAGCGTTCGGGCGACCAGTCAGGCTTGAGAAAGGCGTGGCCGAACTTCCCATCGGGAAGGACTTTGTCCTCATCGCTGTACAGGTAGTCGATGTCATCGGGAAGCTGGTCGATCGCGGCAGACATCGATGAGAGCGCGTCGCGAGTCAGCAGATCGTCGTGATCGAGCAGCGCGATGAACTCGCCTCTCGCCTCAGCCACTCCGTCGTTCGATGCCGCCACAATTCCGCCGTTGGCCGCACGCTCGATCACGCGGATGCGGGTGTCACGAGCCGCGTGGCCGCGCAAGGCCTCGAGGACGTCTGCGTCGGGGGAGCGGTCGTCGACCAGGATCCACTCCCAGCTGGGGTATCGCTGGGCCAGGACGGAGTCGACCGTCTCCTGCAGGATGTCGCTCGGGATGTTGTAGACCGGCGTGACGATCGTGAATCGGGGTGCGCTGGTGCTCATGACGACGACGAGCCCCGCAGCCGTGCAAGCGGTGCGACGAAGATGCGGCCGATGCGCCACGTCGAGGAGGCGCGCATATCGGCGACCTTCTTTTGCAGACGGGTTGCCTTGAGCCGCGCGCGTCGCAGCGCCAGCTGGCTCGACGACATCCGGTCGCGCAACGTCTCGAGCTCGGAGTTCAGACCCAGGACGTGGTCACGATGTACCAGCGTGTTGTGACGCCGTTCGAGCTCGAGGGCGCGCACGTGTTCGCGCAGGAGGGCATTCTCGTCGGAGACCGCCGTGAGGACGCCTCGTAGCGCTGCGAGTGAGTCGTCGTCAGTCTCGGCAGGGGATGCCGGTACGTCGTGGTTGCCATGGGTCTGGCTGACGGACATCAGTGCTCCTCGATTCTTGCGGGCGTGGAACGAACGGGGAAACGGGGTAGTGGCCGGCGCGACGCAAGCTGCGTCATCCGCCTCGTGCCGGATGAAGCTCTCGATCCAGAAGGGATCGGGCGCGGCTCCGGACAGCCGACGGAGATACTCGGCCGCCTCGCCGACCGCGGTGCCGACCA
>JBBSSC010000158.1:0-5715 GCA_038242465.1 Propionibacteriales bacterium
GCCTTGAGTGGGGTGCGGTCGTAGCCGATCTCGTCTTGGCCGGGCTTCTTGATGTCATTGCCAATGCCGGGCATCGATGGAACGATCCACTGCAGCGCCGGTACAAGCCGCAGGTCGAAGCGGTCGAGGTGAAGCGCGGGATTCACCAGGGTGATGACGTCGACATCGGGGCGGCGCTGCTCGGCAAGGCGTAGCGCGAGGCATCCGCCCATGGAAAGCCCGATGACCACGACGTGATCGCAGCGGCTGCGCAGCTCGGTGAGGGCGGTGTCGAGCTCGCCGTACCAGTCGGTCCAGCGCGTGCGGTTCATGTCCTGCCAGGTCGTACCGTGCCCGGGGAGGCGCGGGACACGGACGGTATGGCCGAGCGCTGCGAGGTGTTCGGCCCACGGGACCATCGAGGCCGGTGAGCCTGTGAAGCCGTGGCTCAGCAGGAAGCCGGTTCGGTCGCCGTCGGCGCGGAAGGGTTCAGCGCCGGACACCACGGTCGAGGTCATGGCTTCATCATCCACGATATCGGTCCATGGCGGGAGGGCATGTCGCACTCCGCGATGCCAAACATGCGCCGCTCGGAGTACTGTCGGTCCGTGTTCTATTGGTTCTTGAAGTTCCTCGCGCTGGGTCCTTTGCTCAAGCTGATCTTCAGACCGTGGGCCGAGGGCACTGAAAACGTCCCTAAAGAGGGTGCCGCGATCTTGGCGAGCAACCACCTCTCGTACAGCGACTGGCTGTTCATGCCGCTGGTCATCCCGCGTCGTGTCACGTTTGTCGCGAAGGCCGAGTATTTCGAGGGCTCGGGCGTCAAAGGCTGGCTGCAGAAGACGTTTTTCTCGGGCGCGGGCCAAGTGCCGATCGACCGGACGAGCGGATCGGCGGCCGCCGGTGCGATCAAGACGCAGCTGCGTCTGCTGGCTGACGGCGAGGTCTGCGGCATCTATCCCGAGGGCACCCGCTCGCACGACGGAAAGCTGTATCGGGGACGTACGGGCGTTGCGCGGCTCGCGCTCGAGGCCGGCGTTCCGGTCATCCCGCTCGCCGTCATCGGCACCGACATCGTGGCGCCGCCCGGCAAGATCTTCGGTAAGTTCGCCCGTCCCGGCGTCCGATTCGGCAAGCCGCTCGACTTCAGCCGTTACGAGGGCATGCAGGACGATCGCTACGTCCTGCGCGCGATCGCTGACGAGATCATGTACGAGATCATGAGGCTGTCGGGCCAGGAGTACGTGGATCTCTATGCGCCCGATGCCAAGAAGCGCGACCAGGCCCGCGAGAAGGAAGCCGCCGTGGCGGCTGACAAGGCCGAGTCCGAAGAGGTCTGGGACGAGATCAAGCCCGTCTAGGCTTCGCCCACCGACGGTGAACCACCCTAGGGTGGGGTGTAACGAGTCGAGGGAGATCAAATGCGCGTCGGAATACTCACAGGTGGCGGCGACTGTCCCGGCCTCAATGCGGTCATCCGCGGTGCGGTGCGCAAGGGCGTGGCCACGTACGGCCACGACTTCGTGGGCTTCCGCGATGGCTGGCGTGGCCCGCTGGAGAACGACACCATGACGTTGGGCGTCGACGAGGTGCGGGGCATCCTGCCGCGCGGCGGAACGATCCTGGGCTCGTCGCGCACTAATCCGTTCGCGATCGAGGATGGCGTCGAGCGCATCAAGGACAATCTCGCGGCGCACGGCTGCGATGCACTGATCGCGATCGGTGGAGAGGACACGCTGGGCGTTGCCACGAAGCTCGCAGATCTCGGCGTCAACGTCGTGGGTGTCCCAAAGACGATCGACAACGATCTGTCGGGCACCGACTTCACCTTCGGCTTCGACACTGCGGTCAACATCGCGACCGAGGCTATCGACCGGCTTCACACGACGGCCGAGTCGCACCATCGGGTGCTGGTCGTGGAGGTCATGGGACGCCACGCCGGATGGATCGCGCTGCACAGCGGCCTGGCCGGGGGAGCAAACATCATCCTGATCCCCGAGCGCCCGTTCGACATCGATCTCGTGTGCGCCCAGGTCGAGAGCCGGTTCGCGACGCGCTATGCGCCGATCATCGTGGTGTCGGAGGGTGCTGTACCGGCCGATGGCGGCGACATGTCGCTCGTGAGCGGCCAGAAGGATGCCTTCGGGCACGTCCGGCTCGGCGGCATCGGCGACCGGCTCGCATCCGAGATCGAGCACCGCACGGGCAAGGAAGCGCGTGCCGTCGTGCTGGGCCATGTGCAACGCGGGGGATCGCCGACGGCTTTCGACCGCTGGCTCGCTACGCGTTTCGGGCTGCATGCGATAACTGCCGTCCACGAGAGCGACTTCGGCACGATGATGGCGCTGCGCGGCACCGAGATCGTCCGCGTCCCCCTGTCGGAGGGCACCGAGAAGCTCAAGACCGTCCGCCCCGAGCTCTACGAGGAGGCCGAGGTCCTGTTCGGATGAGTAGCGTGAGTCCGCGACCTGCTGAGAACGTCTGGGACTACCCGCGTCCGCCCTCGATCGAGCCGAGCGGAGAGCATCTGGTCGTGGTCCTGGGGGGTGTGACGATCGCCGACACGTCCAGTTCGTACCGGATCTGCGAGACCAGCCACCCGCCGACCTACTACTTGTCTGCGGATGCCTTTGCCGACGGCGTCCTGCGCCCGGTCGATGGCTCGACGTTCTGCGAGTGGAAAGGGTGGGCCACGTACTTCGATATCGTCGGCGGCGATCAGACGATCCGAAACGGCGCGTGGACCTATCGGACACCGAGCGACGGCTACCGCGATCTAGCGGATCATGTCGCGCTCTATCCCGGCAAGGTCGACTACTGCACGATCGACGGCGAGACAGTGCTGGCGCAGGAGGGCGACTTCTACGGCGGCTGGATCACGTCGCGGATCACGGGACCGTTCAAGGGGGCGCCTGGCACCATGTCGTGGTGAGGCATGTGCCCCCCGTAGACTGGTTCTGTGAGCATTCCCAGCCTTGACGACCTCCATGCGATCGGTGCTGCCCAGCAGCCCACGTATGTCGACCCGACCGCCCGCGACGCCGCGGTGCGGACGCTGCGGAAGATGCCACCCTTGGTTTTTGCCGGCGAGTGCGATGCGCTGCGCGACAAGCTTGCGGAGGTCGCCCGCGGCGAGGCCTTCTTGTTGCAGGGCGGAGACTGCGCGGAGACGTTCGAGGGCGTGACGGCCGAGAATGTCCGCAATAAGCTGCGTGTGCTGCTCTCGATGGCCGTCGTCCTGACGTACGCCGCGAGTGTCCCTGTCGTCAAGGTCGGCCGCCTTGCAGGCCAGTACGCCAAGCCCCGCTCGAGCGACACCGAGACCCGCGACGGCGTGACGTTGCCGGCCTACCGTGGCGATGCCGTCAACGGCTTCGACTTCACGCCCGAGTCGCGTGCACATGATCCGCAGCGCCTCGTCGATGTCTACAACGCATCGGCCTCGACGCTCAACCTCGCACGCGCCTTCACGACCGGTGGCTACGCCGATCTGCGCCAAATGCATGCGTGGAACACCGACTTCGTCAAGAGCAGCCCGGTGGGCGAGCGCTACGAGCGTGTGGGCGCCGAGATCGACCGCGCGCTGGCGTTCATGGACGCGATCGGCGTCGACCCTGACGAGTTCCACACCGTAGATTTTTATTCCTCGCACGAGGCGCTCATTATGGAGTATGAGCACGCGCTCACGCGTATCGACTCGCGCACTTCGCTGCCGTACGACGTCTCGAGTCACTTCGTGTGGATCGGCGAGCGGACCCGTCAGCTCGACGGCGCTCACGTCGAGCTGCTGAGCCATATCGCCAACCCGATCGGCGTCAAGCTCGGCCCGACGACGTCGGCCGATGACGCTATCGCGCTGTACGAGAAGCTCAACCCCGAGCGCGTTCCCGGCAAGGTCACCTTCATTACCCGCTTCGGTGCGGGCAAGATCCGCGATGGCCTGCCCCCGCTCGTCGAGAAGGTCACGGCCGCGGGCATCGAGGTCGCGTGGGTTTGCGATCCGATGCATGGCAACACCTTCGAGACCTCTAATGGCTACAAGACGCGCGAGTTCGACGATGTCATCGACGAGGTTCGCGGCTTCTTCGAGGTCCACCGTGCGCTCGGCACGTGGCCCGGCGGCGTGCACGTCGAGCTGACCGGCGATGACGTCACGGAATGCGTGGGCGGCGGCGCCAAGCTGTCGGCCGACGACCTCACCCACAGGTACGAGACCCTGTGCGATCCGCGCCTCAACCGCGCGCAGTCGCTCGAGCTCGCCTTCCTCGTCGCGGAGATGCTGGCCAACGGTTCGTAACGTCTGCCGCTGGCTCGTCGGGGGCGACCCGGAGAGTCAGCAGCGTCGTGGCGAGCGAGTCGTACTGACCGCATAGCAGCAGGAACTCGATGCTGTCGGCCTCGTCGAGGTGGGTCCGCAGCGCTGACCATGCAGCATCGTCGATGTCTTTCTTCCGGACGAGCTGGGTGGCGGCAGTCAGCAGCGCGAGCTCGCGGATCGTCCAGCCAGACCAGCCGAGATCGTCGAGATGGGCGATCTGCTCGTCGGTGATCCCGGCCCTGCGGCCAAGCCGGATGTGGTGGTGCCGCTCATACTCGCACTCGCGCAGCGTCGCGATACGCAGGATCACGAGCTCGGACTCGTGCCGGGGGAGTCGGCCGCCGGGCATCAGCCGCCCGCTGAAGTGGAGCCAGCCGCGGAACAGCGTGCGCTGGCGACCCAGTGTCGTGAAGATGTGCGGCTTGCCGCCACCCGCGAGGCGCCCGGCGAGGGCGCTGAAAGAGTAGTTAACGAAGCCGAGCTCCTTCAGACCACCAGGAGCGATGCGGGGCTGATCCGAGGGCATGGGCTCACCCTACAGAAATTTGTACGTCTGTCTCAGAGCGGTGAGATCGTGATGCGCGTGCCGCGCTTCTTCATCTCGCCGCCGACAGGGGACTGGCTGCGGACGACGTAGTTGCCCGCGAGCGGGATGTAAATCGCGTACACGTCAAAGCCGGCGTCCTGCAGGGCCGTGCGGGCATCGGACTTCTTCATGCCGACGACATTCGGAACAGCGATGAGGTCGGGGCCCTTGGAGATGACGAGCGTGATGGTGTCGTCCTTGAACTGCTTGCCGCTGTTGGGGCTCTGCGAGATGACGCGGCCCTCAGGGACCGTGTCATCGAAGGCATCACTGCGGCTGACCTTGAAGCCGGCCTTCACAAGCGCGCTGGTGGCGGCTGTCTCGGTCTCGCCGACATAGCTCTTGACCGTGATGGGCTGGCGGCCCCTGCTGACCAGAACGTTGACCGTCTCGCCTCGGCGGAGCTCGTCTTTGGAGGTGATGCCGTCGGCGCGCACGATCAGATCCTTGGCGATGTTCTCGTCGTAGACGGGTGTGCGCTCACCGAGCACAAGATCCTGCTCCGCCAGGACACGCTTGGCCTCGCTGATCCGAAGCCCCGTGAGGTTGTTCTCGGGGATGAACACCCGGTCGGGTCCCTGCGAGACAATTGCGGCGATGTCGTCGCCAGGCAGGATCTTGTCGCCGGGCCCAGGATCGGTGCTGATGATCGTGCCGGAAGGAACGGTCTCGGAGAACTCGCGTCGCTCGACCTTGAAGGTGAAGCCTGCA
Organism: Propionibacteriales bacterium; assembly: GCA_038242465.1. Taxonomy (GTDB): domain Bacteria; phylum Actinomycetota; class Actinomycetes; order Propionibacteriales; family Nocardioidaceae; genus Aeromicrobium. The sequence continues at coordinate 5,595 of JBBSSC010000158.1, forward strand.
TTCTCGGCGCTGCTCTTGGCGTCTGCCTCGGTGCTGCCGATCAGCACCGGGGTCTCGTCATAGCGCAGATCGGTGAAGTACCACGTCGCCAGGCCCGCGAACAGGGCCAGCACGACGGCCA
>JBBSSC010000159.1:0-5661 GCA_038242465.1 Propionibacteriales bacterium
ATCATGGTGCAGGCCTGGTCGGCCGGGACCTGATCGAAGATCGAGGCGCCGGCCTTGGCCAGAGCAGCACACGCCTCTTCGGCCTGTGGGTGGGTTCCGCCCACCGGATCACACGTCAGCTGGTACGTCGACGCCTTGGCGCCCTCATCGGGCGTCACGACGACTGTCAGCGAGGTCGCAGCATCGGACGACGAGGAGTCGGGTGCATCGCTCGTCCCGTCCGAGCCGCAGGCCGAGAGCGCCGCGAACGCGACGACTCCCAGCACGATCGAGCTACGCACCGGCGATCGGCGGTGCGGTCGGATCGGACTGGGTTCCCTTGTCCTCGCGAGCAACCCAGTCCTCGATGCGTTCGTAGTCATCCTTGGAGCGTGTCACGACTGCGAGCAGATCGCTCATCTTCGACAGTTCCTCTACCTGTTCCTTGATGAACCACTGCATGAACTGGTCGGAGGCGTAGTCATGGTTCTCGCGGGCGATGCGCGTCAGATCGTTGATCTGAGTCGTCACGCGCTTCTCCTGATCGAGTGCCGCCGCGACGGGCTCGATCACATCGGCGAAGTCGAAGCGCGGCGCGGCGATGGCCGGGATGACTGGCGTGTGATCGGCGTCCATGAGGTACTGGACCATCATCATCGCGTGATCGCGCTCTTCGCGGGCCTGCTGATAGAACAGCCCCGCCATCTGAGGCATCGTGAGCGCGTCGAAGTACGTCGCAATGGCGATGTACTGCTGGTGCGCGCCGAACTCATGGCCGATCTGCTCGTTGAGCCGCTCGACGAATGCTGGTGCTGCCATATGTCCCATGCTCCTTTTCTAACACTTAGGCGAGGCTCACCTCACGCTGGTATCGTGGTATGCGTGCCACCCACTCCGAAGAAGAAGTGCTGCAGCGATAAACCCGCCTGCAAGCGCTGCCCCCTGCGCATGATGCGCGAGGGCACTCTTCCGGAGGGCTACACGGTCAAGAAGCGCAAGCTCGTCAAGGTCGACAAGAAGGACAAGAAGTCCAAGACCAAGACGAAAATCGCCGCCTGAGCGGTGTGATGAGCCTATGACAACCAGACTGGCCTCGCCACGAAGGACTGGCTAGCCTCACGGCGTCGGCTTACCACGCTGGCAAGGGATGTTACTTCTGGGCGCGGCAATTTTCCCGCGCCCAGAACCTAAATGCCCTGCCAGCGTGGTAAACCAACGCTGATGTCAGAGCGGCAGGTCGTTGGCCTTGCGGATCTCGTCGACGATGCGATCCATGATCGTGGTCATGCCGAAGTCCTTGGGCGTGAACACCGCTGCAACGCCGCTGGCCTCCATCGTGCGCGCATCCGACTCCGGGATGATGCCGCCGACGATGAGCGGCACATCGCCGATCCCGGCTGCCATCATGGCCTTCTGCACGTCCGGCACAAGCTCCATGTGCGAGCCCGACAGGATCGACAGGCCGACGCAGTGGACGTCCTCTGCCACCGCGGCCGCGACGATCTGCGCCGGGGTCAGCCGGATGCCCTGATAGACGACCTCGAAGCCGGCATCTCGCGCGCGGACGGCGATCTGCTCGGCGCCGTTGGAGTGACCGTCCAAGCCCGGCTTGCCGACCAAGAAACGCAACCGTGTGCCGAGCTCGTCGCCTGTCGCCCGGACGCGCTCGCGTACCGCAGTCAGCTCGGCGCCGGCCTCGGCAACGCTTGCGACACCGCTGACGCCAGTAGGCGCGCGGTACTCGCCGAATACCTCCCGCAGCGCGCCCGCCCACTCCCCCACGGTTGCCCCCGCGCGCACGGCCCCGAGCGTCGCGGCCATCAGGTTGGCATCGGTCTTGGCCTCGCTCTGGAGGCGCTGGAGCGACTCGTCGACGGCGCTCTGGTCTCGTTGTTCACGCCAGGCCCGAACGTCCGCGATTGCATTGGCCTCCGCCTGCGGATCGGCGGTCATGATCGCCGCATCGAGGTCGGCGGTCAATGGCGACGGCTCGGTCTCGACGTACGAGTTGACGCCAACGACCAACATCTCCCCGGACTCGATCTTGGCTCGTCGCTCGGAGTGTGAGCCCACGAGCGCCGCCTTCATATACCCGGACTCGACAGCAGCAACCGCCCCGCCCATCGCCTTTACGCGATCGATCTCGGCACGCGCGCCCTCGCACAGCTCGGCAACCTTGGCCTCGATGACGATCGATCCCTCGAAGATGTCGTCGTACTCCAGCAGATCGGACTCGAAGGCCAGCACCTGCTGCAAGCGCAGCGACCACTGCTGATCCCATGGGCGCGGCAGTCCCAGCGCCTCGTTCCAGGCCGGGAGCTGCACCGCGCGGGCGCGGGCATCCTTGCTCAGCGTCACGCCGAGCATCTCCAGCACAATGCGCTGGACGTTGTTCTCGGGCTGCGCCTCGGTGAGACCCAACGAGTTGACCTGGACGCCGTACCGCATGCGACGCATCTTGGGGTCCTGCACGCCATAGCGCTCGCGGGTGATCTCGTCCCACAGGCGGCCGAAGGCGCGCATCTTGCACATCTCCTCGACGAACCGCACGCCGGCGTTGACGAAGAACGAGATGCGTCCGACAACCTTTTCGAACTCCTCGGGCGGCACCTGGCCGGAGTCACGCACCGAGTCGAGCACCGCGATCGCGGTGGTCAGGGCGTATGCGAGCTCCTGCGTCGGCGTCGCACCGGCCTCTTGCAGGTGATAGCTGCAGATGTTCAGCGGATTCCACTTAGGAATCGTGCTGACCGTGTAGGCGATCATGTCGGTCGTCAGGCGCAACGATGGCGCGGGCCCGAAGACGTACGTGCCGCGCGACAGGTACTCCTTGATGATGTCGTTCTGAGTTGTGCCGGAAAGAGCCGAAGGATCGACGCCCTGCTCCTCGGCAGCCACCTGATACATCGCTAGGAGCCACATCGCCGTAGCGTTGATCGTCATCGAAGTGTTCATGGTGTCGAGAGGGATGTCCTGGAAAAGCCGGCGCATCGCGCCAAGGTGCGGGATGGGGACGCCGACTTTGCCGACCTCTCCCCTGCTGAGCTCGTGATCCGGGTCGTACCCGGTCTGGGTCGGCAGGTCGAAGGCGACCGAGAGCCCGGTCTGTCCCTTCGACAGGTTGCGGCGGTACAGGGCATTCGACTCAGCGGCTGAGCTGTGTCCGGCGTAGGTGCGCATCACCCAGGGCTTGTCAGGCATAGGCGCCAGGTTACCTCTCCTTAACCTGCCGCGGCGAGACTGCGGCGCGGATCACATCATCGGGGCGTCCGACCCGGACCTGATCTTTCAAGGCGACCCCCACCTACACTGCGTGCATGGTCAACTTAACCCGCATCTACACACGCACCGGCGACCACGGCACCACGAACCTCGGAGACATGAGCACGACGAGCAAGCTTGATCTGAGGCTGGCCGCGTACGCCGATGTCGATGAGGCGAATGCCCAGATTGGCTTCGCCCTCTCATTGGGGACGCTCGACGGGGATGTCGTCGCGGTGCTGACGCACATCCAGAACGATCTGTTCGACGTCGGCGCCGATCTCTCGTGCCCCGTCGTGGAGAACCCGAAGTATCCCCCTCTGCGCGTCGAGCCCAACTACATCGAACGCCTCGAAGCCTGGTGCGATCTCTACAACGAGCAGGTGCCGAAACTGCGCTCGTTCATCTTGCGCGGGGGGACGCCTGCGGCGGCGGCTGTCCACGTGGCCTGCACCGTGGTGCGCCGCGCGGAGCGCTCAGCATGGGCGGCCTTCGAAGTGCACGGCGAGACCATGAACGTGCTGACTGCCAAGTACCTCAACCGGCTCAGTGACCTGCTCTTCATCCTGGGACGGCATGCCAATCGCGCCGCCGGGGACGTGTTGTGGGTCCCCGGCGGCGAACGATAGAGGTCAGTCCCAATCGATGCGCTGGGTGGAAACTACACCAACGGGCGTCTTGATGACGACCTGGTCGGTGAAGACATCTGTCTTGACCTTCTTGGCCTTTTTGACCTTGGCGACCTGGACATTGCTTGAGTCCGATGCCGAAGGCGCAGCCTGAGCGGCCGGCACGACGAACAGCGTGAGAACTGAAACTGACAGACCAACAACAAGACGCTTCATCATGAAACAACACCTTCTCAGTTTCAGGGGGTGGGCCGGAATGCCCGAACTGCATCGCCCTGATTGTCCCCCGACTGAGACAAGCCGTCAATCGCGCCGCGCGAAAACGCGCGAATTTACAGCACGTTGTTGAATTTAAAGCACATTGTTGACGCGGCGACCGGGCGGAGACGACTCCAGCCACGAAAGCAGACCCGTCAATGCATGCGGGCTCATCGCGAACTGGCGCACTCCCGACGCATTGTCAGTGGCCACGATCAGATTGCCGGCGTGGATCGCATGCACTTCACGACCAATGGGCTCGCGGCGACCGTCGATCTGCACATCTCCACGGGTGAATCGATAACGTGGTCTCCAAGACAACGAGAACGTACGGAACCACACCAGCTCGGTGTCCCGGTAGACCGCGAGACCATGCATCCAACCTTTGACCTGCGCCTCTGGGCTACGCGTGACGCTCATATCGAATGCTCCCCCGGATCGCGCCAACAAGAGTCGCCGCAGGAGCAGACCCACGAGCATCAGGGCCAGCACAAGCACGACGAGCAGAAGGGAGTCGATCACCCACCAACCAACAGGCACGGCGATCTCCTCCCTTCAGCGCGTCAGGACGTCTTATCGACGAGGCGCAGCTTGGCCTCGGCGCGACCAATTGCGTCGTCGTCCTCGTCCTTGCGTGCTGCATCGAGCTCGGCGTTGACAGCCGCAGTGTCGATCTCGGACGCAAGGAAAGCATCCTCGCTCAAAATAGACACGTGGTTGTCGGCGACCGACAGGAAACCCTCAGCGACCGCAGCGCGGACGATCTCGCCCTCGAGAGGCTTGATCTCCACGACGCCCGGAACGAGCAGCGACAGCATCGGGGCGTGCCCCGACAGGACCCCGAGGTCACCGGCCACCGTGCGCGCCAGGACCTCAGAGGCCTGCCCTGACCACACGACGCGGTCGGCGGCCACGAGCTCGATCTGCAATGCGTCTGCCATCAGAGGCTCTTCTGGATTTCTTCCCACTTCTTGTCGACGTCTTCGAGACCGCCGCACATGAAGAAGGCCTGCTCCGCAACGTGGTCGTAATCGCCGTCACAGATCTTGGTGAAGCCGTCGATCGTCTCGTCGATGGACACCGTCGAGCCCTCGATACCTGTGAACTGCTTGGCAACGTAAGTGTTCTGCGACAGGAAGCGCTGGATACGACGAGCACGCGACACGAGCGTCTTGTCCTCTTCGCTGAGCTCGTCGACACCGAGAATCGCGATGATGTCCTGGAGCTCCTTGTTGCGCTGCAGGATGCTCTTGACCCGGTTCGCGGTGCGGTAGTGATCGGCCGCGATGTAGCGAGGGTCGAGGATGCGCGACGTCGACGTCAGCGGGTCCACGGCCGGGTAGATGCCCATCGAGGCGATCTCACGGTTGAGCTCAGTCGTGGCGTCCAGGTGCGCGAACGTCGTGGCCGGGGCCGGGTCTGTGTAGTCGTCCGCAGGCACGTAGATGGCCTGCAGCGACGTGATCGAGTGACCGCGCGTCGAGGTGATGCGCTCCTGGAGCACACCCATCTCGTCGGCCAGGGTCGGCTGGTA
>JBBSSC010000160.1:0-5661 GCA_038242465.1 Propionibacteriales bacterium
CGCCTCGCCAAGTCGCAGGGTTCGCTCGGCAAGGGCCTGCTTGCGGTGCTCGGACGCTCGACGCTGGATGACGCCGCGTGGGAAGAGATAGAAGACACCTTGCTCGCCGCCGATGTGGGTGTCGCGGCGACCGACGAGCTCGTGACCAATCTGCGGACGAAGCTCCGCGTCGAGGGCATCAAGGATCCAGATCAGGCGAAGGCCGCATTGCGTGCCGAGCTCGTCGGGTTGATCGACCCCGCGCTCGACCGCTCGCTCAGCTCGACTGGCGTCGATGGCAAGCCCGGCGTCGTGCTGGTCGTGGGCGTCAACGGCACCGGCAAGACCACGACGGTCGGTCGCCTCGCCCGCGTCCTGGTCGCCGAGGAGAAATCGGTCGTCCTGGGGGCAGCCGATACGTTCCGTGCCGCGGCCGCCGAACAGCTGCAGACGTGGGGCGAGCGTGTCGGCGTGCCGACCGTCCGTGGCCCCGAGGGCGGTGACCCCGCCAGCGTTGGCTTCGAGGCCGTACAGCAGGGCATCGCCCAGGGCGTCGACGTCGTCCTGGTCGACACCGCGGGACGTCTGCACACCAAGTCGGGCCTGATGGACGAGCTCGGCAAGGTCAAGCGCGTTATCGAGAAGCAGGCACCCGTCACCGAAGTGTTGCTCGTCATCGATGCGACGACGGGGCAGAACGGTCTGACCCAGGCCCGTGTGTTCGGCGAGGTCGTCGACGTCACGGGCATCGTCCTGACCAAGCTCGACGGCACGGCGAAGGGCGGCATCGTCATCGCGGTGCAGCGCGAGCTCGGCGTCCCGGTCAAGTTCGTCGGTCTCGGCGAAGGCGCCGACGACCTGGCACCCTTCGACGCCGAAGAGTTCGTCGACGCCCTGCTTTCCTAAACGCCGTTTCTCTGGCCCCTGCGCATGGGACGATCCTCCCGACATCCGTGAGCAGGACCGAGAGGGCGCACCGTGAACCAACGCAGGACGATCATGCCTCGGCGACTCTTCAGCCTCGTGGCACTGGTCCTGGTCATCGGAGCAGCGGTGTCGGCGTGCGGTCGGTATGCTGCCGAGTCGACCGCGGCGGCGCAGGCGCAGGCGCCTATCGTTGCGGTCGACCATGCCGCGGGCGAGCAGACCGAGCCGGTGGAGGTCTCTGTGGCCGGCAAGGACGGGGTCGGGGTCACCTTCCGTGAGATCACCCCGCTCCGGGTGGCAGCACGGGCGAGCACTGCCACTACGGTCAGCTCGTCGCCGTGGTCAAGAAGGGTGCCTTGACCCATTACGCCGATGTCTACCCCGGCGGCGTCCACGTGTACGAGACGGGCGCCTCGATCATCGAGGGCCCGGGCTATCCGCACGAGGGCCGCAACGCGGGTGACGACGACGTCGTCCTGTGGGTCACGTACGTCATCCCGCGGGGCAAGCCGCTCGCCGAGCCGGATCTCGCGCACTGCGATACGTAAGGCTGTGGCACAAAAGGCGCGTAACACGCTGTTTACGTAACCTCCGATTTCGTGACATCGCGGCAACCTCCGGTGCCAGGAAGCGAAATCCTCCGACGCCAGTCTGAGATGCAGCAGGTGGCACCACGCCTGCTCATTCACACTCGGAGGTTTCATGGATACCGGCGATACCGCGTGGATCCTGGCCAGCTCGGCCTTGGTCTTGCTCATGACGCCCGGACTGGCGTTCTTCTATGGCGGCATGGTCCGCTCCAAGACAGTCCTCAACATGATGATGATGAGCTTCTCGGCTCTGGCCATCGTCCCCGTCCTGTGGGTGCTGTACGGCTACTCATTCGCGTTCAGCCCGGGTGGCAACACGTTCCTGGGCGGATTCGACCGTCTGGGCCTGCAGAACATCTCGGTCGATTCGGTATACGGCACGATCCCCGAGTACGTCTTCGTGGGTTTCCAGCTGATGTTCGCGATCATCACGGTCGCCCTCATCAGCGGCGCGATCGCGGATCGGGCCAAGTTCAGCGCCTGGATCGTGTTCGTCGTCGTGTGGGTCTCGGTCGTGTATTTCCCGGTTGCGCACTGGGTCTTCGACTTCGGCGAGAACGGCGGCTGGATCGCGACCAAGCTGCAGGCCGTCGACTTCGCCGGTGGCACCGCGGTCCACATCAACGCGGGTGCGGCCGGCCTGGCACTCGCACTCGTCCTAGGCAAGCGCGTCGGCTGGAAGCGTGACCCGATGCGTCCGCACAACCTGCCGTTCGTCCTGCTCGGTGCTGGCCTGCTGTGGTTCGGCTGGTTCGGCTTCAATGCGGGCTCCGCAGTCGGCGCCAACGGTCTCGCCGGACTCGCCTTCGTCAACACCGCCGTCGCGACCGCCGCGGCGATCATCGGCTGGATCGCGGTCGAGTTCTTCCGCGACAAGAAGGGCACGAGCCTCGGTGCTGCCTCGGGTGCGGTCGCTGGCCTCGTGGCCATCACCCCAGCAGCGGGCGCGCTCTCACCGGTCGGGTCGATCCTCCTCGGCGTCATCGCGGGCATCCTGTGCGCGCTGGCCGTCGGCCTCAAGTACAAGCTGGGCTACGACGACTCGCTGGATGTCGTGGGTGTCCACCTCGTGGGCGGTCTCGTTGGCACCCTGCTGATCGGCGTTCTGTCCGTCAGCGACGGTCTGTTCTACGGTGGCAACCTCGAATTGCTGAGCGATCAGTTCATCGCAGCATTCGCCGTTCTGGCCTATTCGTTCATCCTGACGTACGGCATCGGTAAGTTGATCGATGTCACCATCGGCTTCCGCATCAATGATGAGGACGAGGTGACCGGCATCGATCAGGTCGAACACCTCGAGACCGCGTACGACTACGCCGGCAGCGCCACCGGTGGTTCCAACCTCTTGAAGGAGCTCTGAGCATGAAGCTGGTCACCGCGGTCATCAAGCCGCACAAGTGGGAAGAAGTCCGTGAGGCCCTCGCCGCCGCCGGAGTCGCCGGCATGACGGTGACCGAGGCCAGCGGCTACGGACAGCAGAAGGGGCACACCGAGGTCTATCGCGGCGCCGAGTACGACGTATCGCTCGTGCCCAAGATCCGCCTGGAGGTCGTCGTCGACGATGCTGATGTCGACAGCGTCGTGGCCACCATCACGAGCTCGGCCCAGACCGGCAAGATCGGTGACGGCAAGGTGTGGGTCATCCCGGTCGACTCGGTCGTGCGCGTTCGCACGGGCGAGACCAACGAGGCCGCGCTCTAACGCGACCACGTGATTACCGAAGAGTTGGCGCAGCGCCGCAGGGATCGAGCTCTCGAGGCCGATCGGCGACTGCGCCAGCTCTTCACCACGGCTGTGCCGACCGACGGCAGCGATGCACGTGTTGGCTCGGGCCTGGCGCTGGTCGCCGTCGGCGGTTACGGACGATCCGAGCTCTCGCCGTTCAGCGATCTCGACGTTGTCCTGCTGCACGATCCGTCCATCGACGAATCCTTCGTGCGCGAAGTGGCCGAGACGATCTGGTATCCGCTGTGGGACGAAGGGGTCGCCCTCGACCATTCGGTGCGCGACACAGCACAGATGCGGGCCGCGGCCATCTCCGACCACCGCGCGGCGATGGGGATGCTCGATGCGCGCCCCGTCGCGGGCGATGCCGGACTCGTCATGGCGTTGCGTTCGCAGGTGCTCGCCGACTGGCGGCGCGATGCCAGACAACGCGTCGAGGACGTTCGATCAGCGCGTCTGACGCGGATCGAACGATCGGGCTGGCTGGCCCACTCGGCGGTGCCCGATCTCAAGGAGTCGGGCGGGGGGCTGCGCGACAGCGTCATCCTGCGGGCGCTCGTCGCGACGTGGCTGATCGATGTGCCGCATGGTGAGTCCGAGATGTTGCGCAGCCAGCTGCTCGACGTCCGCGACGCCCTGCACGAGACCGTCGGACGCCGCGTCGAGCGGCTCGACGCCGAGGTCATCCCTGATGTGGCTCGTGCGCTCGGCATGGGGGCCGAAGAACTCGACCTGCATGCCCGGCATCTCGGCAGGCGCATCGCGCACCTCGCCTCGCTCGCGTTGCGTCGGATCGACGACGCCCTGGCGCCCACGCCGCGCAAGGGCACCTTCACGAGAGCCGGCCCCGTCGTCCTGCCGCTCGCAGAGGGGGTCGGCGTGCTCGATCGCGAAGTGATCGTGACGCGTGACGCCAATCCGGCCACTGATCCCGAGCTCGCTTTGCGGGCTGCCGCTGCTGCTGCCCGGGAGGGGCTGCCGATCAGCCCCGGCTCCGCCGCGCGGCTGGCCCGGACGATGGGCGCGCTGCCCGATCCGTGGCCGCCCACTGCACGGCGTCACCTCGTCGACCTCCTGACGTCTGGTCCGGGGCTCCTGCCGGTATGGGACGAGCTCGACTTCGCCGGGGTCGTCGATCGGCTGTTGCCCGAGTGGGCCGCCATTCGGCTGCGGGGGTCGTCCTCACCCGTCCACCGGTTCACGGTAGACCGCCACAGTCTGGAGACCTGCGTCATGGCGGCTCGGGTCAAGCGCGATGTCGCGCGTCCCGACCTCCTGGCCGTCGCGGCCCTGCTGCACGACATCGGCAAGGGTATCGATGGAGACCATTCGGTCGTGGGAGAGCCGTTGGTCGTCTCGATCGCCATGCGCTGGGGCTTCGACACAGTCGATGCCGAGGTCATCGGCCGGCTCGTCCGATGGCACCTGCTGCTCCCGACGATCGCCACGCGGCGCGACATCGAGGACCCTTCGACGGCCGCCAATGTCGCCGAGATCGTCCAGACCGAAGACTTCCTCGATCTGCTGGCGGCGCTTACGGCGTCCGATGCGCAGTCGACGAGCCCGTCCGCCTGGAGCACGTGGCGCAAGGGGCTGATCGAGGGGCTCGTCGAAAAGGTGCATCTGACGCTCGACGAGACGGTCCGCACGCCCGACGCGGAGGCCTATGAGGGCTGGCCGATCGACGTGCCGATTCCCGATCACGGCAGCACGAGCCCGAGCGACTTCACCGTGACGGTCCAGCCACACCAGGGCGGCTCGCTGCTGACGATCTTGACGGCCGATCGCCCCGGCGTCATGGCCGATCTCGCCGGTGGGCTCGCGCTGGCTGGGCTGGCCATCCGTTCGGCGCGCACCGTGACGCATGGCGATGCCGCGGTCTCGCTGTGGGAGGTGTCGCGGGCCGATGTCGACGTCGTTCGGCTGAGCGAACGGCTGCGTCCGGCTATGGCCGGTGAGCTCGATCTCCAGGGCAGACTCGAGCTCGCATCGATTCCCGATGCGCCCGACTCGCGCGTTCGTCTGCTCGACCGGCTGTCCCAGACCGCGACCCTCGTCGAGGTGCGCGCCCAAGACCGGCGCGGACTCGTCTGGATCGTGTGCGACCAGATCGCCTCGCTGGGGCTGTCGATCCGCTCGGCCCACATGTCGACGTACGGCGACGAGGTCCGCGATGTCTTCTACGTCGTCGATGCGCACGCCCATCCGCTCGACTCCACGACCGCCGAGACTCTCCGCACGGCCCTCGCGACGGCGCTGGCCTAGTAGTGAGGCGGTGCGCTGGCGTCCACTTCAGCGCCTTGGGTTCAGGGTGTCGATGCAACATCCCAGTTTTCTGAGGATGTCGCATGGTGAGTGGTCGGGTTCATTCCGCAAGGGTTCGGCGGTTGTTCTGGGATCAGATTCGGTTGGGTCACCGACCTCAGGACGCGGCCGTGTC
>JBBSSC010000161.1:0-5655 GCA_038242465.1 Propionibacteriales bacterium
GTCCGCAGGAGCGTGATCATGTCTGGCAGTACCAAAGGGGCAGAGCGGCTGCGCACCGTGCTGGATGCGTTGGCGAAGACATCGTGGAACCTGTCACTGGAGGGACTCCCCGACCGCATCCTGCGTCAAGCCGGCGAGATGGTCGATGCCGAGCGCGGATATCTCGATATCATCGATCTCCGCATCGGTGCCTTTGCCGCCTATGGGATCGCGAGTCTCGGCGACGGAGAGCGTCCGAGCCGTCAGCTGCTCGTCGACCTGCTCGATCAGCCCAATCCGGGCAGTGAGCCCGGCGCCGTCACCAGGGCAGACCGGCTCGCTTTCATCGGCATCCCGATCCGCTTTCACGATCATGTGTTCGCCCATCTCTACTTGGCCGACCATACGTCGGGCTGTGGCTTCAGTCGGGAGGACGAGGAGATTGCGACGGCGTTCGCCTCCGCTGCGGGAGTAGTGATCGAGAACGCCCGCCTGTACGAAGAGGGCGAGCGTCAGCGGATGTGGCTCGAGGCGGCAGCCGGGATCACGTCGGCACTCCTGTCGCCCATCTCCCGCTCGACGGGTCTGCAGCTCGTCGCAGATCGGGCCCGCGATGTCGCGGCGGCCGACTTCGTCGCGTTGCTCATGCCGATCGACCAGAGAACTCTGGTCGTCGAGGCCGTGTCGGGGGTTCCGGCAGAAGGTGTCCTGGGCGAACATATTGATGCCTGCCGCAGCGTTGCGGGCGAAGCCGCCCGGCTGCGCGAGACCATCGTCGTCCCCAACACGGATCTCGAGCCGCGCTATCAACCTCAGAAGACTCCGGCGTGGCCCGGTCTCAGCTCGCTCATGGTGCTGCCGCTGCGCAGCGAAGAAGAAACCGGCGCCCTGATCGTCGGCTGGTTCACGGGGCACACGGGCCAGCGCCAGCTCGACACCGACCTACCGCAGCGATTCGCGGATCAGGCTGCGCTGGTCCTGCAGGTCGCCCGCGCCCAGGAGGACCAGGCACGCCTTGCGGTGTTCGTCGATCGCGCCCGGATCGGCCGCGATCTCCACGACCTGGTGATCCAACGTCTCTTTGGTATCGGCCTAGTTCTCGACAACACCACGAAGCTCATCTCGTCCACCGCGGCGACCGATCGGCTGTCGACCGTGATCGACGACATCGACCAGACCATCAAGGACATCCGTCGCACGATCTTCGCGCTCGGCTCGGCGGCGGACTCGAGCGATCTGCGCGCCGAGATCGAGCAGATCATGCTGCACTCGGCTGGGCTCCTAGGCTTCAATCCCGAGTTGCGGTTGAGCGGTCCGGTCGACTCCGTCATCGTCGATGGTATCCGCGCGCATCTGGTAGCGGTGCTGGGCGAGTTGATGTCCAATATCGTCCGCCATTCCAAGGCAGGAAGGGTTGTCGTCGAGATCACCGCTTTGGCAGACATCACGCTCGTCGTCCGCGATGATAGGTCTGGATTCGAGTCGCCGCAGGCTGGCAGCGGCCTGCGCAACATCCGTGAGCGAGCCGCACTGCTGGCCGGACACTGCACTGTCGACAGCAACCCAGGGGAAGGCACGGCCATCACCTGGACCGTGCCGAGGAGTGTCGTATGACCCATGCACCCATCAGGCTTTTCCTGCTCGACGATCATGAGGTCGTCAGGCGGGGGCTCAAGGAGATTTTCGACCAGGAGCCGGATATCGACGTCGTCGGCGAGTCCGGCCTCGCGCAGGATGCGATGGTCAGCATCCCGGCTTTGAAGCCCGATGTCGCGGTGCTCGATGCCCGGCTGCCCGACGGTTCGGGCATCGAGGTGTGCCGTGAAGTCCGATCTCTGGATCCCTCGATCGCGGTGATCATCCTGACGTCGTACGACGACGATGATGCGCTGTTTGCCGCGATCATGGCCGGCGCCGCGGGCTATGTGCTCAAGCAGGTGCGCGGCACGCATCTCGTCGATGCGGTTCGCCGTGCGGCTGACGGGCAGTCACTGCTCGACCCGGTCGTCACCCAGCGCGTCATGGCCCGCATCCGCGAAGGCGAGACGAGTAATGACCCGCTGGCGGTCCTGAATAAGCAAGAGCGACGCATCCTGACCCTGATCGGCGACGGGCTGACCAATCGCCAGATCGCCACAGAAATGCTTCTCGCGGAGAAGACCGTCAAGAATTACGTGACACAGCTGCTCTCGAAGCTGGGTCTGGAGCGGCGCACGCAGGCCGCCGTGCTGATCACGCGACACATCGGAGTGTGACGACCGAGAGGTTTGCGTCAGTTGTTGAGCTTGAGCTCGCTCAGCAGAGCGTTTTCCATGTTGTCGGCTGCGGGCTCGGCCGGTCCAGCGGAGTCGGCGGAGTCCCTGTTCCGCTCGACGACAACCGTGCAGCGAGCGTGGCGGACGACCTGTTCACTGACGGATCCGAGCAGTAGGCCCTTGAATCCTCCATGGCCTCGGCTGCCGACCACGAGCAGGTCGACGTTGGCCGAGGCCTCGATCAGGGCAACCGCGGGGCTGCCATGCACGACCGTGGTCGTGATCTGGACATCGGGATTCTCGGGGCGAACCGGCGCGACATCCCGCTCCAGTGCCGCGAGGGTTGCGGCCTCGAAGTCCTCGAGTGGCGGGACGTAGCCGGACGTCCAGGTCGAGGGACGCGGAGCGTTCGAGATGCTCCAGGCGCGAACTACCGTGACGTGGCTCTGGGTGACGGAGGCCCAGTGCACCGCCGTGCGGAGCGCTGAGCTGGCGTGAGCCGATCCGTCGTGTGCGACCAGGACTCCACCGTGGGCATCGATGCTTTGTGCGACTGTCATGTGCCGACGATACCGGGATGCTGTGCGCTGAGGTCGGGGCGCGGGCGGCCGAGGATGGCCCGTTACTCTTGACCCTATGAGTCACGATCAGCACCTGGCCGAGTTCGACCCCGACATCGCAGCACTTCTCGATGCGGAGCTGCATCGGCAGCAGTCGACCCTCGAGATGATCGCGTCGGAGAACTTTGCTCCGGTCGCAGCGCTCGAGGCGCAGGGCAGCGTGCTGACCAACAAGTACGCCGAGGGGTACCCCGGCAAGCGATACTACGGCGGCTGCGAGTTCGTCGACCAGGTCGAGACGATCGCGATCGACCGGCTCAAGCAGCTCTTCAACGCCAACTACGCCAACGTCCAGCCGCACTCCGGAGCGACGGCCAATGCGGCCGCGCTGCACGCGATCGCCACGGTGGGCGACACGATCCTCGGCCTCGACCTCGCCAACGGCGGTCACCTGACGCACGGCATGAAGCTCAATTTCTCGGGCAAGCTCTACAACCCCATCGCGTACCACGTGGTCCCCGAGACGGGCCTGGTCGACATGGACGAGGTCCGCTCGCTGGCCCATGAGCACAAGCCCACCGTCATCATCGCGGGCTGGTCGGCCTACCCGCGCCAGCTCGACTTTGCGCTGTTCCGCGAGATCGCCGACGAGGTCGGCGCCAAGCTGTGGGTCGACATGGCGCACTTCGCCGGACTCGTCGCGGCGGGTCTGCACCCCAGCCCCCTCCCCCACGCGCACATCGTGACGACCACGACGCACAAGACGCTTGGCGGCCCGCGCGGCGGCGCGATCCTCACAAACGACGAGGCCGTCGCCAAGAAGGTCCGCTCGGCCGTGTTCCCCGGCCAGCAGGGTGGACCGCTCGAGCACGTCATCGCAGCCAAGGCCGTTGCCTTCAAGATGGCACTCGAGCCGGCCTTCGCCGAGCGCCAGCAGCGCACGATCGCCGGCGCGCAGATCCTCGCCGAGCGTTTGCTTGCCGACGACATGATTGCCGCAGGCGTCAAGGTGCTGAGCGGTGGCACCGACGTCCACCTGGTCCTGGTCGATCTGCGTGACTCCGAGCTCGACGGACAGCAGGCAGAAGATCGCCTCCACGAGGCTGGCATCACGGTCAACCGCAACGCGGTGCCGAACGATCCGCGTCCGCCGATGGTGACATCGGGGCTGCGCATCGGCACGCCGGCGCTGGCCACCCGCGGATTCGGTGCGGGCGAATTCACCGAGGTCGCCGAGATCATCGCTGCCGCACTGCAGCCGGGTTCGGTCGACCTCGAAGAGCTGCGCAAGCGTGTCACGGTCCTGGCTGAACGTTTCCCGCTCTACCCGGGCGTCACACCTTTCACGGCGTGACCTCCCGAACGCCGATCAGGTCCTGGTTCACGCCGGGCCTGATCGGCCTGCACATCTTCGCCATCGTCGCGATCATCTTCTGCATCCTGATGGGGCTGTGGCAGGCAGGTGCCTACGACGATCGGCAGCATGAGGAGCAGGCCGACAAGCGAACGGTTCCGACTGTTGCTCTAGAAGGCCTGTGGGCGCCCGACGAGCCATTCCTCAAGATCTTCAACCATCGTCCCGTGACGGCGGAGGGCCAGTTCGGACCCGCAGATGAGCAGTTCTGGGTCACCGACAAGTCCCAGGGCGATCGCACCGGCGCATGGCTCATGGCACCGTTCGTCGTCGAGCAGAGTGGTGATGCGCTGCTGGTCTTGCGTGGCTGGGCACCCGATGCCGGTGAGCTGCCTGACGTCCCACAGGGCACGGTCACGATCAATGCTGTGCTGGAACCGGGCGAGAAGTCGGGCGAACCCTTCGATGCTGAGAACCGCACGATCGGTTCGGTGCGCATCCCTGCGTTGATCAACGAGGTGGCTTACGACCTCTACTCTGGCTATGCGATCAACGCCGACGAGTCCGTGAGTGGTGGCCTCGAGCTCGTCGCACCGCCTCAGCCGAGCGACGTCTCGTGGACCCAGGGGTTGCGCAACCTCGCCTACGCACTGCAGTGGTGGGTCTTCGGCCTGTTCGCGGCGTTCATGTGGTGGCGGATGACGACCGAGACGGTCCGGGCTTCACCCTCGAAGGTAGCCTGACGTGGTGAGCAAAGTGGCAACCGCATACCGAATTCTCGCCTGGGTCGTGGGCATCAATCTGATCTTCGTGGTCGGGGCCTGGATCGGGCAGCTGTCCACCGACGATGGGTCGTGGTTCAACCAGAACTCCGGCACGATCGGCATCATCGACATGATCCACGGCTACCTCTTCATGGGGTTACTCGTCCTGATCGCGGTGCTGGCTCGTCGTCACCGCTGGGCACCCAGCTTCACGATCACCACGATGCTGTTCGCGACGATCCCGTTCGTGAGCTTCTGGGCCGAGCGCCGCGCGACGCACGAGCTTCGTGCAGCCGAACGCTCGACCGTTTCGAGCTAGCGACCCTCGAAGGTCGCTTTTCCGGGGCCTTCGTCCAAGAAGGACTTCATACCGCGCTGCAGGTCCGCCGTCTCGAAGAGCTGGGACGCGATCTCGGTGGTGTAGTCATTGGCTTCGGGTACGCCGCCGGCCTCGAAGTGGCGCAGGATCTGCTTGGCGGCACCGAAGGCCTTGGTCGGGCCCGACGCGATCGTGCGGACGAAGGCCAGCACGGCCTCGTCGAACTCCTCAACGGGTAGCACCCGGTTGACGACATTCCAGCGCTCGAGCGTCGCAGCGTCGTAGAGATCGCCGGTGAAGACGAACTCCTTGGCGCGTCCCACTCCTGCACGAGCCGCGAGCCGCTGCGTCCCGCCCATCGTGGGAGTCAGCCCAATGACCCGCTCGACGAGACCGAACGTGGCACGTTCGGAAGCGAGGATGA
>JBBSSC010000162.1:0-5617 GCA_038242465.1 Propionibacteriales bacterium
ACGCCGTCGTGACCGCCGCAGGCAACCGCGTGCTCGTCCACAGCGACGACATCCTGTCGCTCGTCGGGCAGCCGTCACGCACCGAAGTTCGGCAGCTGGCAGCCCGGCTCGCTCGGTTTGGCCTCATCGTCGACGTGTCGGGGCCGGATGGCCTGATCGTGAGTCTCGGAGCCGTGAATCCATCTGTGATGCATCGGCTTGTGACGCGTTCACCCCACATGCGGCTCGGCAGCTGGACGCGGGCCGCGGCAGCGGCTCGCGCGCGGCTTCGTCCGTCACGCCGGTCGACACGACTGCAAGCGCCCGCGCTGCCGCCGGGCACCCCCTGGCCACCCTTCCCATCCATGGCTCGTCTTCGCCATGTCGCCACGACGACCCACGACCCGTCCGGTGGCGGCGGCAATCCGCGCCTCTACCTGTCCGACACATCCGATCCGTTCGGACCGTCTCCCGTGGGGATGTTCCTCCTCCCGCCAGCCGGCGTGAGAATCGGCAGCGGCGATCTTGCCGATCTACAGCTCGACGGCACCGACGATCTGCAGGCGGACATCATCCGCACCGACGAGGACGAGTACGTATTGATCGCTCGGAGCACACGCATCCTCAGCACCGTGGGCGGACAGCAGCTACCCCGGCAGCTACTGCGTACGGGTGCACGCATCCAGCTAGGGCCGTGGCGCCTGACCTACGTGCGCGACGAGTTCGCCGACCACGGTCGGCCCTACGGCGGCCGGATCGGCGGCGAGCTAGGACGTCAGCGGAGGCAGCCTGTTCCCGAGAATCGGCACGGCCCCAGCTTTTAGCCCCAGGCGGGGTCAGGGCTTAGTCAGAGCAGGACGCCCAGAATCGCGTCGATCGCCGAGCGGGCGGTACGGCCGGCCTGCGGATCCTCGGCGGTGTCGTTGGCGGCCCAGGCGTCGATGGCTGCGAGGGCGGCCGGAGCGTCGAGGTCGTCGGTCATAGCCTCGCGGATCTGATTGAGCAGGACAGTGCCGGACGGCGCCACCAAACGTCCCACAGCGTCGCGCCAGCGAGCCAGACGTGCCTCAGCTGCCACGATCTCCTCGCCGAACCACTCCCAGTCGCTGCGGTAATGATGCGCCAGGAGCGCGAGCCGGATGGCCATGGGGTCGTGGCCTGAGGCGCGCAACTTCGACACAAGCACCAGATTTCCCTTGGACTTGGACATCTTCTCGCCCTCGTACCCGACCATGCCCGCGTGGACGTAGGCGCCCGCGAACGGCTCGTGCGTCGCGACAGTGGCCTCGGAGGCAGACATCTCGTGGTGCGGGAAGACCAGATCAGAGCCGCCGCCCTGCACGTCGAATGCCGTGCCGAGGTGATGCAGCGCAATGGCGGCGCACTCGATGTGCCAGCCGGGACGTCCGCGACCCAGGCGGGTGTCCCAGGCCGGCTCGCCGGGACGCTCGGACTGCCACAGCAGGCAGTCGAGGGGATGCTTCTTGCCCGCGCGGTCGGGGTCTCCCCCGCGCTCGGGGAAGATCCGCAGCATCGTCTGCTCGTCGTAGCCAGAGACGAGACCGAAGCCTGCGTCGGCGTGCACGTCGAAGTAGAGATCGTCGTCGACGCTGTAGACCGCGCCGGCCTCGTGCAGGCGATCGACGAGGTCGACGACGAGGTCGATCGACTCGACCGCGCCGATGTAGTGCGCCGGCGGGATGATCCGCAGCGCCGTCATGTCCTCGCGGAACAGCTGGGTCTCACGCTCGGCGAGCTCGACCCAGTCGACGCCTGTCGCGGTGGCGCGCTCGAGCAGCGGATCGTCGACATCGGTGACGTTCTGGGTGTAGACGACGTCAAGGCCATGATCGCGCCAGACGCGCTGCAGCAGGTCGAATGCCAGGTAAGTCGCGGCATGCCCCATGTGCGTCGCGTCGTACGGCGTGATGCCGCAGACGTAGAGCCGTGCCTGCTCGTCGGGGTCGACGACTCGCCTCTCGGATGTTGAGGTGTCGTGAACCCGGACCTCCGGGCCTGCCCCGAGCCCGAGATCATCGAGCGAGGGAACCTCAGGACTCGACCAGCTGCGCATGTGTCGAGCGTATCGGCACCACGGTTACGGCCAGTCGACGGCTGGCCCACCGGAGCTCGGGGCACAATGACGAGGTGATCATCGACTGCGCGGTCTATCGCGATGGCGTCCGGCAGACGACCGACCATGACAAGGCCTCTCTTACCGAAGCCCTGGAGGGGCTCGGTGACGACGACTTCCTCTGGATCGGTATCGGCGACCCGACATCCGATGAGATGGATCGGGTCGGGGATGCGCTAAATCTGCATCCCCTGGCCGTCGAGGACGCTCTCAAGGCCCATCAGCGACCCAAAGTCGAGCGCTACTCGGATCACACGTTCATCGCGATCCGTACTGTCGCCTACAACGACGACGACATCACGACGCACGAGGTCAACATCTTCCTCGGCACCAATTACCTTCTGACGGTTCGCCACGGCGGCCCCGCGCTGCGCGAGGCACGCAAGACAGCCGAGGCGATGATCGAGTCGCTGTCCCACGGCCCGACCGCTGCGCTGTACGCCGTCGTCGATGCCATCGTCGACAACTACGAGTACGTCGCCGGCGAGCTGGAGACCGACGTCCAAGAGGTCGAGGAGTCGGTGTTCTCCGACCGCCGCTCGAATGACTCGACCCGCATCTACCGCCTCAAGCGCGAGACGCTGGAGTTCAGACGCGCCGTGCTGCCCCTGCGCGAGCCCGTCAATCGGCTCGCGATGACCGCCTCCTCCGAGGCCGCGCGACCGTACTTCCGCGATATCGCCGACCATCTCGCACGCGCTGCCGAAGCCATCGACTCGATCGACCACCTGCTCGACAATGCGCTACAAGCCCACCTGGCCCAGCTGAGCGTCCAGCAGAATGAGGACATGCGCAAGCTCACGGCAGGCGCCACGATATTCGCCGTCCCGACGGCTATCGCCGGCATCTACGGGATGAACTTCGAGAACATGCCCGAGCTGACCTGGACGTACGGCTATCCGCTGTGTGTCGGTTTCATTGGCACGTTATGCCTCGGGATCTATTGGCGGTTCAAGCGCTCCGGCTGGCTGTGAGACCGAGCCCCCGGTGAGCGGTGGCCCAGCCACCAATCAGGCTAGCGTTAGGTGGCTCAGTCACCGGTTCAAGCGCTCCGGCCGAACAGGCGCTTCTTCGGGATGCGCTTGCGCGCGATGCCCCATTGGAACTTGGGCACCTCCTCAACGTCGTAGCCTAGGTGGTCGGCGATGTGCTCGAAGGTCATCCGGACGCCTTTGGCGGCCTTCTCATTGTCGGAGTATGCCGCGTAGGTCTTCTGGCCGGCCGGAGTCTTCGCCTGAGGCGAGCCCGCGATGGACCAGTCGAGGTCGTCCAGCAAGATGATGCCCCCGGGCTTGATCATCATGTCGACGAGTAGGAAGGCGAAGCCCGTGACGTCCCACGTGTGGCCGCCATCGAGGTAGCAGAAGTCGTACTGGGGGCGCGGCGTCTGCTCGAGCATCGAGCCGAGCTCCCATGTGAACGAGCGGTGGGCAAAGATCGGCGTGACGCGGTGCGACAAGTCGACGTCGGCCAGGACGTCCGCAATGCCCGGCTTGTGACCGCGAGCAGTCGCGCGGTCCATCGTCGTGAGGTGGCCGCGGCCGAGGTCTTCCAGTACGGCGCCGAGGTATGCGCTGCTCTTGCCCTTGAAGAAGCCGAGCTCCAGCAGGTCCTGCAGATCGTTCGTGACGATGAGCTCGCGGAGGTACTCCGCGCGGGGAAGATCCATGTACTTTAGATCGCCCCAGGTCTCGGTGACGCGGTCAAAGGCCGACATGAGTGTCCTGTCCGTCGTGGCGGGCGTGGCGGATTTCGAGCATAACGGTCATGCGCGCAGCGTCAGCCGACGGTTGTCGACGCCGTGATGACGCCGGCACCCAGGAGCACCAGCACGAGAGCGCCGAGACTCACGCGGTAGATGACGAATGGTTTGTACGAATGCGTGCTGACGTACTTGAGCAGCCAGTGGATGACTGCCAGGCCCACGATGAACGACACGACCGTCCCGACGATGGTCGGACCTGTCCCGTATGTGTTGTCGCCGCCGATGTCCTTGAGCTTGTAGATGCCCGCGCCGACGACCGCTGGAATCGCGAGCAGGAAGGCGTAGCGCGTCGCAGCCGCGCGCTCGTAGCCCAGTAGCAAGCCCATGCTGATGGTCGCTCCTGACCGCGAGACGCCCGGGACAAGCGCCCCGGCCTGCGCAAGACCCAGCAGGATCGCGTGCTTCATCGTCAGGTCCTCAATCGGGCTGGTCTTGCGGCCGATCCGTTCTGCCAGTCCGAGCACGAGACCCAGGACGATGAGCGTCGTGCCGATAACCCACAGATTGCGGAACTCGCGGTCGATCATGTCCTGAAGCAGCAGGCCGAGCACCACGATCGGCAGGGATCCAATGATGACGAACCAGCCCATCCGCCACTCGGGCGCTTCGCGGGCGTCCCGGGAGAACACACCGCGCACCCAGCCCGAGCCGATCGTCCAGATATCGCGCCAGAAGTACAGCACCACTGCGATCTCGGTGCCGATCTGGATCACCGCGGTGTAGGCGGCGCCAGGATCCTCCCAGCCGAAGAACTTCGGGAAGATCGCGAGATGGGCGCTGCTGGAGATGGGCAGGAACTCGGTCAGTCCTTGGATGACACCCAGGACGACGGCGCGCAGGAAATCCACTTGCGCGAGCCTACTGCAGGCGCAGCGTGGTGCCGACTAGCCTTGCGCCATGCAGTATCGCCGCGTCGGTCGTTCAGGGCTGGAGGTTTCGCGGCTTGCCCTCGGCACCATGACTTGGGGGTCCTCTGTCGATGCCTACGAGGCAGGCGATCTGCTGGGCATTTTCCTTGCTGCGGGCGGCACGTTGATCGACACCGCTCCGATCTACGGCGACGGTGCCTGCGAAGAGCTGCTGGGCTCGCTCATTGCCAAGGCTGGTGCCCGCGATGACATCGTCTTGGCAGGCAAAGCCGGATTCTCTCGACGCCGCGGAGAGCTCGTCAAGGACGGCTCCCGTGGGACGCTGCTCGACCAGCTCGACCTGTCATTGCAACAGCTAGGCACGGATCATCTCGACCTGTGGCAGATCCACACCCCGGATCTCACCGTCCCCCTCGAGGAGACGCTCAGCGCTTTGGAGCATGCCGTTCGTTCCGGCCGGACGCGCTACGTCGGCATCTCGAACTTCACGGGCTGGCAGACCGGCATCGCACATACCTGGTTGGCCGAGCGAGGCATCCCGCTGATTAGCACGCAGATCGAGTACTCGCTGATCAACCGCGATCCCGAGGCGGAGGTTGTGCCCGCTGCAGCGCATCTGGGCATGGGGCTGATGGCGTGGTCGCCACTGGGCCGAGGTGTGCTTTCGGGCAAATACCGCGAAGGTGTGCCGACCGATTCGCGAGCCGCTTCCTCCGAATGGGAGGAGTTCGTCGGCGTTCACCTCACGCCCGAGAAGGCCGGTGTCGTCGAGGCGCTGGCCCGCGCTTCCGAGGGACTCGGCGTCACGATCGCGCACGTCGCACTCGCCTGGTTGGTCGAACGGCCTCAGCTCTCGGCCGCGATCGTCGG
>JBBSSC010000163.1:0-5616 GCA_038242465.1 Propionibacteriales bacterium
CAGCTTGAGCGTGACTGGGAAGGCAGCCCCGATCAGCTCAGAGACCGGCTGCTGGGAATAGGACTGACCGAAGTCGCCCTTCAGCGCATTGCCGAGATATTGAAGCCACTGCCATAAGAATGGATCGTCGAGGTGATACTGCGCCGCGATCTGAGCCCTGACGGCCTCAGACACCGGCTTCTCTCCGAACAACGCGACGATTGGATCACCGGGTTGCAGAAAGACCATGCCATAGATCAGGAGGGTCGCTCCGAGTACGACAGGGATTGCCTGCAGCATTCGTCGACCGATGTACCACCACATGAGAACTGTGCCTCTCGTCAGAGTGTCGTTCCACACCGCATGGGGCGGGGGCCCGAAGCCTCCCGCCCCACACTAGTCATGGAACTCGATGACTACTTGGTGATTTCCTGGAGCTCCGGCTTGTTCTGCCAGTTGAACACCACGTTGTTGACACCCTTCGCTGCAGCAGCAGCGATGCTCTGGTTCCAGAGCGGGATAGCCGGCAGCTCCTTAAACAGGATTGCCTGCACATCGGCGTAGAGCTTGTAACGCTCGGTATCGTCCTGCGCACCGGCTGACTTGGACAGCAAGGAATCGACTTCCTTGTTGCTGTAGTCACCGTCATTCGAACCGGCACCCGTGCCGAACAGCGGCGCGAGGTAGTTGTAGATCGACGGGTAATCAGGCTGCCAACCGGTACGGAAGGCCGTGCCGATCGTGCGGTTGGTGACTTCGTCGCGCAGCTCGGCGAACGTCGAGAAGGCCTTGGGCTTGGCGCTGATACCCAGGTTGTTCTTGAGCTGGTTGACCGTAGCTTCGATCCATTCTTTGTTACCCGGACCATCACCGTTGTACGCGATGACGAAGTCACCCTTGAACGGTGCGATCGCGTCGGCCTTCGCCCACAGATCCTTGGCAGCAGCAGCGTCGAACTTCAGGACGTCCTGACCAGCAATGTCCTCGGTGAAGCCCGGCATCAGCGGTGAGCTGAAGTCGGTCGAGGCGATACGGGCACCGTCGAAGATCTTGTCGGTGATCTCTTCGCGGTTAATAGCCTTCGAGATGGCCTGACGACGCAGGTTGCCCTCTTCGCCCTTGCCAAAGCCAGGCAGCGACTCGGGGATCGTGATCGTCGAGTTCGGCGAACCGGGCTCGTTGAACGACTGGATCGAGTCGTCCTTCAGGTAGGTCGTCAGCGCGCTCGGCGGAACCTGGTCGAGGACGTCGAGGTTACCGGCCTGCACATCAGAGAACGCCGTGTCGGAGTTCTCGTAGAACTTCAGGGTCACGCCGCCATTCTTGGCGGGGCGGACACCTTCATAGGTCTTGCTGGGGACCAGCACGGCCTCGACGTTGTTCTTCATCGACTCGAAGTCGTACGGACCGTTGCCGATCGGCTTCTTGCCGAAGGCCGCGATGTCGTCAAATGCGACGGCCGGCAGCGGGAAGTACGAGGAGTAACCCAGACGCGACGGGAAGTCCGACTCGGGCTGCTTGAGCTCGATCGTGAACGTCGTGTCGTCGACGACCTTGAGACCCGAGAGCATCTTGGCGCCACCCTCGGCGCTGCCCTCTTCGTCGGTGCCAACGATCGGGTTGAAGAAGTAGGCACCCAGCTGCTTGTTGGCCGGGTCTGCACCGTAGTTCCACGCATCAACGAACGACGCTGCGGTCACATCGGTGCCATCGGAGAACTTCCAGCCGGACTTGATCTTGACGGTCCAGAGTTTGTTGTCCTCGGAGGTGATCGAATCAGCGACTTCGTTCTCGCTGGATCCGTCGACCTTGTATGAGATCAGGCCGGCGAAGATCAAATCGACGATGTTGCCGCCGCCGACCTCGTTGGTGTTGGTGGGGACCAGCGGGTTCTGCGGCTGGACACTGAAGGACGTGATGACTGCGTTGGACGAGCCACCACCGCCCCCACTCTTGTCGTCGCTGCCACCGCCGCAGGCTGCCAATGTGAGGCTGGCAGCGGTGATCAGGGCTACCCCCGCTAGGCGTGTACGCCGGGTGAGTCGCATGGATTCCTCCTGTGATGTGTCGAAGCGCGCTAGCGGCGCACCTATGTCAATAACTATCACCGCGCGACTGTGGCAGCACAGCGCAGGGTGGGTCCGTAATCAAAGTGACACCAAAAGTGTCAATAGTCCCGGAGAACAAAAATACTCGACCTTTTGATCACTCCGGCTTACACGTTGAATGGCGCAAGACACGCCAACGGCCGGTCCGCGCTGTGCGCGAACCGGCCGTGGAGGAGAGCTGACAGATCAGCCCTTGCGCTTCTTGACCTCTTCGGTCGCCTGCGGCAGGACGGCCTTCAGATCGCCGACGACGCCGAAGTCGCCGAGCTCGAAGATTGGAGCCTCGTCGTCCTTGTTGACAGCGACAATCGTCTTGGACGTCTGCATGCCGGCACGGTGCTGGATAGCGCCCGAGATGCCGTTGGCGACGTACAGCTGCGGCGAGACCGTCTTGCCGGTCTGCCCCACCTGGAACGAGTGCGGGTACCAACCGGAGTCGACGGCTGCGCGGCTAGCGCCCACGGCTGCGCCGAGCGAGTCGGCGAATGCCTCGACCTGGGTGAAGTCTCCACCGGTGCCACGTCCGCCGGAGACCACGATGGCTGCCTCGGTCAGCTCGGGACGACCCGATGCGGCCTTCTCGTTGGACGACGTGATCTTGGCGGTCTTGGCGGCATCGGAAATCTCGACAGCGACTGCCTCGACCGCACCGGCGCCCGCAGCGGCCTCAGGAGCCGTCGAGTTGGGCTTGACCGCGATAACGGGCGAGCCCTTCGTGACGACGGCCTGCACCGTGAAGTTGCCGGCGAACACCGACTGCGTCGTGGTGATGGTGCCGCCGTCGACCTGGACATCGACCGCGTCGGTGATCAGACCGGACTCGGTCTTGAGCGCAACGCGAGCCGCGATCTCCTTGCCCTCGGAGCTGGAGCCGACGAGCACCGCAGCGGGGCTCTTGTCGGTCACGAGCTTCGCGACGGCCTCGGCCTTGGGTGCCACGAGGAAGTCGCCATAGGCGGCATCGTCGAGCGTGTAGATCTTCTCTGCGCCGTACTCGGCGAGGACGGCGTTGTCGGCGCTGCCGAACACGACCGCGGACGGCTCGCCGATGCGGCGGGCGATCGTCAGCAGCTCGAGAGAAGGCTTGGTGACCAAGCCATCGACAGCGTCGATGAGAACGAGAACTTCAGTCATAATTTCAGAGCCCTTCAGACGAACTTCTTGGAGGCGAGGAACTCGACGAGCTTGGCGCCGCCGTCTCCCTCGTCGGTCACGATCTCGCCGGCCGTGCGCGGCGGGCGAGGGGTGAAGGACTCGACCTTCGACCAGGCGTTGTCGAGGCCGACCGAGCTGGCGTCGAGGCCGAGATCGGCGAGCGTCCACTCCTGGACGTCCTTCTTCTTCGCGGCCATGATGCCCTTGAACGACGGGTAACGAGCTTCGCCGGTCTGGTCGGTCACGCTGAGGACGAGCTTGCCGCTGGCCTCGATGTCCTGCGTCGCGACATCGCCGTCGCGACGGATCTTGACGGTGTCGCCGTCGACCGTGATCTCCGAGGCGAAGGTGACGGCCGGGAGGCCGAGGCGCTCGGCGACGAGCGTCGGGACGACACCCATACCGGCATCGGTCGACGCCATGCCGAACACGACGAGGTCGTAGTCGAGCTTCTTGATCGCTTCGGCCAGGACGAGCGAGGTCGCGAAGGCATCGGAGCCGTGGATCGCGTCATCCTGGACGTGGACACCCGCGTGGGCGCCCATCTGCAGCGCCTTGCGGACTGCGTCTGACGCCTGCTCAGGGCCGACAGTCAGAACGGTGACGTCGCCGTCGCCCGCTTCGATGATCTGCAGCGCCTGCTCGACGGCATATTCGTCGAGCTCGGACAGCAGTCCATCAACACCCACACGGTCGACGGTGTTATCGGCGCTGAAGGTCCGGTCAGCCGTGGCATCCGGGACATACTTCACAGCGACTACGATTTTGGTCACGAGGACCCTCCTGTGAATCTGGGGCACGACGACCAGTCGGGCGTCGCGTCAGTCTGGGGACTGGGCAAGAGCCACCATCCCACGCCGAGACGCCTGCGATTAGGTGGCCCTACTTCACCTGAATGTTACCCAGACGTAGTAATGGGGGCGACCTCTCGGCGGCATGCGGTAGGTCACACCGCGATGTCGCGACGTGCCTGCTTCCGTCTAGTAGCGAGCACCGCGTCGATCGCCGGATCGTGTTCGAGGGACGCGGCACGGCCCAGGCTGGCAAGCAAGGTCGAGCCGACGACACCGACGAAGGCAAGTACCGCGATGAGCGCGATGACGTGGGGCAACGTCTCTCCTGGGCGTGAGTCGGGCACGGCGGGTACATCATGAAGACGCGGGTCAGGCCGCTTTATGACGCGAGCTGCTCAGTCGTCGGCCAGCGATCTCAGCACTGACTGGCCGACGATGCCGATCAGGAGATAGCCGATCGAGCCGGCTCCCCACGCGACGAGCGCCTCCTTCATTCCGGCGTTGGTGCCCGAGAAGGTGAAGACATCGCGCAGCGGCCCGACCAGGGCGTTGCAGACGGTCTCGAAACTGTCGTAGAGGCTGCTGCCATCCGCGCCCAGGGCCACGAGCAGCGCACCGACTGCGAGGGTTATCGAACAGATCAGGCCCGACACCCCCAGCACACCGGCTGCGATCAACAGGGGGCGTCGTGGCCCCTTGCTTTTGGAGACCTGCTGCGGTGCAGTGTCAGCGTGAGAGACCCGGTCCCCTCGACGCAGCTTCTGCGCGAGCGGCTTCTTCGGCTCGCGCGGAGCCTCGACGATGCGATCTCGCCGCGTGGCCCGCTGCGCCGCCTTCGCATCGCGTGCCTCCTGTCGTGCAGTCTGCGAGTCGGACTTCCTGCCGGCCCTGGCCGCCGCGCCCCCGGAACGGGCCTGAGCCTTTGCGGCCCGCACGTTCTCCCGCACCTCGGTGCGCCGCACCCTGGCCATCTCCTTGGCGTGCTCCCTGGTCCGCTTGAGCACCTCTTTGTCACGTGGTGTGGTCACCGCGGCCACTTCCGGCTCACCGTCGTCGCACGACACTTTTTTTGGTCTGGGGGGCGAGTTCCCGAGACCCGTCATTCACCTCCTGGGGCGAAGACGGCTGTGCCGAGGTCTGCTGCGTCGAAGCCTGCTGGGCCACGACAATGTGCGCCTGCGCCACTCGTTCGGCCTCGGCCTGAGCGGCTGCGATCCACTCCAGAGCCGTGCTTTCGGCTTTCTGCAATGTCTCGTCGGCGACGCGGACCTTCTCGGCGGCATAGCTCTCCGCGTCGGCCAACTTGGCTGCGGCGTCGGCGCGATCGGCCTCGGCCTCCTTCATCAGCCGTTCGGCCTCGGCCCGCGCGGCCTCGATGCGATGCTGCGCAGCTTCTTCAGCGGCCCCCTCGGACTCCGCGAGCCGACGCTCGACGGTGATCCTGACCCGCTCCTCGGCTTCTTGCTCGGCGGCCTCGAGCGTTGCCGCGGCAGCCTCACGCTGGGCGGCCTCGTCTGCGGACAACCGGGCGGATGCCTCCGCGCGGTCGTGGGCGGCCACCTCGACGAGCCGGGCAGGGG
>JBBSSC010000164.1:0-5577 GCA_038242465.1 Propionibacteriales bacterium
GGGATGCCCAGCTCATCGGCGGCACGGCGCGCATCGCCGGCGTCCTCGATCGAGCAGCAACCGCGTGCGCCCGAGCGGTATGAGCGCGGATTGCGGCTCAGCGCGAGATGGACGCCCGTCACATCGTGGCCCGCATCGACCGCACGGGCCGCTGCCACCGCGGAATCGACGCCACCCGACATCGCCGCAATGATTCTCATGAGCCGGACCTGACGAGCGAGGCGCGCTGCGCCCTCTGGTGCACCGCGGGCAAAGCCGCGAGCAGCCGGTCGACATCGTCCTCGGACGATGTGTGACCCAGGCTGAAGCGCAACGAGCCTCGGGCCGCGACATCGTCGTAGCCCATCGCGAGCAGCACGTGGCTAGGCTGCGGGACGCCCGCGGCGCACGCCGATCCAGTGGAGCACTCGATGCCCTGGGCATCGAGCAGCATCAGCATCGCGTCGCCCTCACATCCGGGGAACGTCACGTGGGCGATGTTGGGGAGCCGGTGGTCGGAGCCGGGCTCGGGGTCGCCGTTGACGATGGCATCGGGGATGACGTTGCGGATGCCCTCAACCAACCGGCGACGCAGACGCTCGATCCGGTCGACCGTCTCGCGCTGGCGTCCGACCGTCACGTCGACCGCCGCCGCGAAGGCCGCGATCAGGGCGACGCTGACAGTGCCTGAGCGAAGATCGCGCTCCTGCCCGCCCCCGTGCAGCAGGGGCGTCGCGTCTATTTCGCGTCCGATCATCAACGCACCGACGCCGACGGGTCCGCCGAGCTTGTGTGCCGTCACGGTCATCGCGTCGAGCCCGCTCGCGGCGAAGTCGAGGGGCACATAGCCAGCCGCCTGGACGGCGTCGCTGTGAACTGGGATGTCGAAGGCACGCGCGATCTCGACCACCTCGGCGATCGGCTGGATCGTGCCCATCTCGTTATTGGCCCACATCGTCGTGACGGCCGAGACGCTGGCCGGATCACGCTCGACGGCAGCCCGCAGATCGTCGATCAGGATGCGGCCCTGACGATCGACCGGAGTCATCTCGACGTGGGCGCCCTCATGCTTGGCGAGCCAGGTGACGGGGTCGAGCAATGCATGATGCTCGATCGAGCTGAAGACGATGCGGTCACGTGCGGAATCCTGCGCGAGGCGCGACCAGTAGAGGCCCTTGATCGCGAGGTTGTTGGCCTCCGTGCCGCCCGAGCAGAAGACGACCTCGCTGGGACGCGCCCCGAAGCGTTCGGCGATCAGCTCGCGAGCCTCCTCGACAGTTCGCCGGGCTGCCCGACCGGAAGCGTGCAGCGAGGACGCATTGCCGGTGATGGCCATCTGCTCGGCCATCGCCGCGATCGCTTCGGGGACCATGGGCGTTGTGGCCGCATGGTCGAGATAGGTCGTGTGCCGGGGCTCGCTCATCGCCCTTCCAGAGTAGACGCCGGTACGTCGGACTCGAGCGCTGCGTGGACGAGAGGGGCGACCTCGGTGCCGTAGAGCTCGATGCTCCGCATGAGCTTGTCGTGCGGAAGCGTTCCGTTGCTGAACTTGAGGTCGAATCGATCGAGCCCCAGGATGCGGGTGTTGCGGACGATCTTGTCGGCGACGGTCCTCGGCGAGCCAACGTATACCGCGCCCTCCGGACTGGCCGCAGCCTCGAACTCGTCACGCGTCGGCGGGGTCCAGCCACGCTTGGGGTGCGGCAGCGGCACGCCCTTAGCGTCATGCGTGACATCGCCGAAGGTATCGAGGCCGAGCTCGAGGCGGGCCACGTCAGCCGACTCGGGCGGCGAGCGTCTCAGCGGGCGTGCGGACCTCGACGAGCATCCCCTTGGCGAGCTGGCGACCACGACGCGTCTCGATAACGCCGTCAACTAAGACGTCGCCGTCGCCGATGATGGCGCCCGCGTGTGCCCCTGACTCGGCGAAGTTCGCGAACTTCAGGAACTGTCCGAGCCGAATCATGTCGCCGGTGATCTCGATGACCTCGATATCGCTCATGGTTGAAGTCTAGAGTCGGTGCTATGGAGACCACCGCGCGCGCCGATGTCTGGGTCTCGTCGGTCCGGCTCTACAAGAATCGCTCGGTCGCCTCCAGCGAGTGCAAGGCCGGACACGTACGCATCAACGGCGCCAAGGCCAAACCCTCACAGCCCATCAAGATCGGCGACCGCATCGAGGCGCTGACTGAGGGCGGCATGCGCATCGTCGTGGTCACCAGGATCATCGTGAAGCGGGTCGGTGCGCCCGTCGCGGCGCAGTGCTACGACGACAAGACGCCTCCCCCGCCGCCCAAGGAAGAGATCGCGATCATGCCCCGCCGCGACCGCGGGGCCGGCCGCCCCACCAAGCGTGATCGTCGCGCGATGGACCGGTTGCGGGGACGCTGACTCAGTTCAGGTGTGTCCGCAGGAACTCCGCGAGGTCGCTCATCTCCTCGGCCGACACCGCGTGGGCCAGGCCAGAATAAGTCCTGTCGGTCGTAGCAGCGTGCTCGGCGAGCCACGATGCGGCGCGGACCGTCGCGTCGGGGGCGATGACGCCATCGGCGTCCCCATGACCGAAGAACACGGGCACCCGACGCTGCATTAGCTCGGCGTCTCCGTCGCTCGACTCGTCCAGGATGAAACCCGAGAGCACGACCGCAGCGCGGAAACGATCGGGTCGGCCGCGCAACAGTTGCGTGACCATGAGCCCGCCCTGGGAGAAGCCCACCGGGAACACCGTCCGGTCGGCGGCCACATGCTCGTCGAACCAGGCCAGCAGCGCCTCGGTCGATGCGCGGACGATCTCCGGATCGGGTCGGCCCGGCACCTCGATCGGCACCCACGCGAAGGCACCCTGGCCCAGCGCCAAGGGCGCTCGCACCGACGCGAAGGCCAAACCGTCGGGCAGGTGCGTCATCAAGCTGGGCAGATCTTGTTCGTGGGATCCGTATCCGTGAAGGAGCAGGACGAGCGGATCGGCATCGCTCCCGCCGCGAACGGTGTGGCTGTCATCGATGTGGATTGTCACGATATTTCCCTTCAGGACGCTCGAGTGCGGCCATCAGCCTGACATGGCCGATTGGCTGCCGAGCGCGGAGGATCGCCCTATCGTGGCTCCATGACCGACTTCAACCAGCAGATCATCGAGGAGTTCCGCGCCAATGGCGGACATGTCGAGACGATGGGATTCGGCGACAGCCTGATCATCCTGCACTCGACCGGCGCACGAACCGGCAATGAGCGGGTCAACCCCGTCATGGCGATCCCGACATCCGACGGCGGCTGGCTCATCGCGGCATCGAAGGCCGGCGCCCCCGACAACCCGCTCTGGTACGGCAATCTCAAGTCACACCCCGAAGCCGTCATCGAGATCGGCACCGAGACCGTCGAGGTCACCGCGTCCGAGATCCCCGACGATGGGTATTCCGCCGCATGGGCACGGTTCGCGTCACGCTCGGGCGCCTTCGAGCAGTACGCCGAGAAGGCCGGCGACCGGCACATCCCTGTCATCAAGCTCAGCCGACGCGAGGGCTAGTTTCCGACGACCTTCCTACGCCGTTCCGGCCCCTCGTCCTGAGGACACACACTTGTTTTTCGCTTGAAGAGGTCGCCGACATGTGCGTGGATGCGCCGGAATATATGATTAGTAGTACCTTGACCAGAAAGAAACACGCTGTCGAGTCCCCCTCCATATTCCGTCAAAGGCAACGCATGAGTCGACGTTCCAACGGCGCCATAGGCGTTCGCCCGATCGCTCACCAATCACTGGTGGACCGCGTCACCGACGAGATATTCCGAGCGATCCTCAACGGGAATCTCGCTCCGGGATCCACGGTCTCTATTGTCGATCTGTGCGAGCGGTTCAGCATCAGCCATATCCCGGTTCGCGAGGCGTTGCGACGGCTCGAGAGTGAGGGCGTCATCGGTCTACGTCCTGGCCGGTCAGCGCTCGTCGCGACCGTCACGTCCGATGAGCTCCGCAACATCTACCGGCTGCGAAAGCTGGTAGAGGCCGATCTTTGTATGCGCGCCGCTCCTCAGATGACAGCGGAGCGACTGGCCGACGCCGAGCGTGCGCTCGCCGAGTACAACGGGATCGACCGTGAGCCGTGGGCGCTGGCCGCCAAGCAACACGCTTTCCACGAGGCAATGCTGCTCGATATCATCGGCCCCGCCGACTCCCATGTACTGCGAGTCCTCTGGACGGCGTCGGACCGCTACCTGCACCTGCTGACAGCCGACCCAGACCTCAAGCCGGAGACACAGGAAAGTCGAATCGACGAGCACCGGCTGCTCCTCCACCTAGCCCGCGATCGCAAGGTCGAGGAGTTCAAGAACTCTTGGCTCGCTCAGCTCGAGAGCACGGAGACAGCCCTACTGAAGGTGCTGGCTATCCGCGAGAACATCGAAACAGGCATTGCGCCCTGACCTCTGATCCGACGGCGACACGGCCGCAGACCGGGACAGGACTAGACCAAGAGCAAAGGCAGTAGCGACAGTCTGCTGAGCGGCGCCAGGTCGATGTCGCCGGGCGCTGACGGGTCGACCCACCTGCTCTCGGCGATCTCCGCGGCCGCGACAGGTGCCGCTGCGTCGATCGTCAGGCCGAACACCTCAGCCAGCACGCGGTGGCCGGGCTCGTTGGCGGCGTCCTGCTCGAAGGTGCCGATCCAGGCCAACGCCTCGGACGCGATATCCAGACCGAGCTCCTCGAGCAGTTCACGGCGCAGGCAGACCAGCGGCGACTCCCCGGCCTCGATCTTGCCGCCCGGCTGCATGAACATCGCAGTGCCGTGCTTGCGCACCATCAGCGCCCGCCCGTCGGCGTCGACCGTCAGCGCGGCGGCGACGTGGATAACGGGTGCCGTCACGGCTGCAGGATCTCGCCGGGGTCGTGGCCCCATTTGTCGGTCCACGACGGCGGGCGTTCGAGCAGCGACAGCAAGGTGCCGAGATCGTCCGAGAACGAGACGATGTTCGCCTGCTCACGACGCACGAAACCGGTGTCGACCATCTGGTGCAGCATCGCCTGCATGGGTGCCCAGAATCCGGCGACGTCGAGGAAGCCGCTCGGCTTGGCGTGGATGCTCAGCTGCGCCCACGTCCACTGCTCGGCAATCTCTTCCAGGGTGCCCGCGCCGCCCGGCAACGCGATGAACGCATCCGAGAGATCGGCCATCAACGTCTTGCGTGCGTGCATCGACTCCACGACGTGCAGCTGCGTGAGCCCGTGGTGCGCGAGTTCGCGATCATCCAGCGCACTCGGGATAACACCGACGACCTTGCCACCGGCCTCCAGAGCGCCATCAGCGACCGCGCCCATCAGACCGACGTGTCCACCACCGTAGACGACCTGGATGCCCCGCTCGGCGAGCGTGCGCCCTGTCGCACGGGCGGCCTTCTCGTAGACCGGATCGGTGCCGAAGCTCGAGCCGCAGAAGACCGCGATCGACGTCAGGCTCATCCGTGTGCCGACGACCAGAAGACCGCGACCGCGACGTTGATGACCGTCAGGCCGAGGATCGTGCCGAACAGTGCGTTGCTGATCTGCTCCTTGCGGGTGTTGGCCATGACGAGCGCTAGAACCACCAGACCGATGACGAGCTTGAC
>JBBSSC010000165.1:0-5573 GCA_038242465.1 Propionibacteriales bacterium
ACGATGTCGTCGCATTCGGGTGTCGCATATTCGGGATGACTACCGACATCGAGATAGAGCCGGGCGCCATTGCGTAAGAAGACGTTGCTGCTGCGCCCCCACGAAACGACCCGGCGAAAGAGATAGCGGGCCACCTCGTCGGGAGACAACCGGCGCTGCCCCTTGAATGAGCACGTGACTCCGTACTCGTTCTCGATACCGAATATCCGTCGGTCCATGGAATCAGCGTAGTCGCGTGTGACGGTTCCCGTGGGATGGCGAGCGAAATGTCACCGGCTTGGGATGCCGTCCGTCCACGCGGGGTTCAGAGCTCGGCGGACCGCTGCCGCTTGTGGGCGTACATCCGCTGGTCTGCCAGCTGCAGGAGCTCGTCGACCGTGGGCTCCGTGAGCTCCGTACTGGAGGCGATACCGATGCTGGCAGCGAGCCGATAAGGCAGACCGTTCTCGCCGTTGCGCTCGTCGAGCCGACCAGCCAGCCGCGTGACGATATCGAGGCGTCCGCTACGTGGCTGCACGACGAGGGCGCACAATTCATCACCCCCGAGCCGCGCGACCACATCGTCCTCGCGCACGACCGAGCGCAGAGCCTCGGCGACCTGGACGATCATGGCGTCACCGCTGACATGGCCGTGCGTGTCGTTGACGTCCTTGAGCCCGTCCAGGTCGACGAAGGCAACGACGCACTCGACACCCCGCTCCTCTGCCGCCGCTAGCCGACGCTCGGCGACGTTGAAGAATCCCCGCCGGTTGAGCAGGCCCGTCAGCGGATCGGTGACCGAGAGCTTGCTGATCTCGGCATTGGCAAGCTCGAGGGCAGCGGTACGGTCGCTGACGCGCCGCTCCAGCTCGCCGTACACCGCAATATTCTCCATCGCGATCGACGTGGCATCCGCGAGCGCCTGGAGCAGCTTGATCTCGTCGGCGGTCGCGAGGTGGCCATCGGCCCAGTAGTTGCCGATGGCGCCGATCGGATCAAGGCTACGGATCGGCACCATGGCCAGGCTCTTGACGAATGTTGGGCGATACGCCTCGTGCGGGATGCGGTCGTCGGCGTAGATGTCTTCGATGATCGCCGATTCCTTGTTGAGCATCGCCCAGCCGCTAATACAGGCGCTCAGCGGAAAACGACTGCCCTTCCAGAGCGGCTCGATCGCATCCTCGTCGGCGTAGAAGCACTGCTCATTGTCGCGGAGCACAAAGGTCGAGCCGTCGCTGCCGGCCAGCTCACGGGCCGTGGTGCGGACGATCTTCTGCACCTGCTCGAGCTCGCGAGCCAAGGACAGCTCCTGAACCGCTCGCATGAGCCGCTCCATGCCGAGCAGGTACTTCGCGGACGGTGCCGTGGGTTCTGAGGGGGCAGCAGTGTCGTCGACCGTCATCCGCGCCCTCCAGCTCGTGATGTCACCTTGAAAGTATGACGGACAGGCTCTCGCGCCCCGACAACGCGGGTCGCTGGGCGACTGACCTGGCCTGTGATCAGGTGGTGAATTGGAGCGCCGCTACGACATCGGTGTCGCTGAGGCGCCTGAATTTGCGCGGCTGTGGCCGCGTGCGCGACAACACCGCCACCTCGAGCGCGGATGCATCGACGGTGCGGGCCGGCTCGGTGTCTTGGCCGAGGGCTGTCACGGCAACCTTGATCGCAGCGGACAGATCGAGCCCCGGCGAGAAGTGCTCGCCGAGATAGGCCTCGACCTTCTCGCTCTGCCCGCCCATGACACCGAATCCTTGGACATCGGCGACCGATCCGTCGTACATCAGGCGATAGACCTGATCGTGCGCCGCATCATCGCCCAGCTCGCCGACGAATATCTCGACCTCATAAGGCTTCTCACCGCCCGACGAGAAGATCGTGCCGAGCGTCTGGGCGTACGCATTCGCGAGCGCTCGCGCCGTGACATCGCGACGGTCGTACGCGTAACCGCGCATGTCGGCCAGCCGGACACCCGCAATGCGCAGATTCTCGAACTCGTTGTACCGACCAACCGCCGCGAAACCTATGCGATCGTAGATCTCACTGATCTTGTGTAACGCCTGCGAGGGATTCTCTGCCACGAACAGGATGCCGTCGTCGTAATGGACGACCGCGACGCTGCGACCACGGGTGATGCCCTTGCGGGCAAAATCGGCCCGATCCTTCATGAGCTGCTCGGGTGAGACGTAGAACTGTTGCGTCATAACTGTCCTCAGTTCAGGGGGGCGGGCGGACCGTCGGGATGCACGAGGCGTCCACCGATGACGTCATCGGCGATCGCACCGACCTCGTCGTCGGCGAGGCGGCGGTAGCCATCGCTGGTCACGACCGACACGACCGGGAAGATGCGCCGGGTCAGATCAGGCCCGCCCGTCGCGGAGTCGTCATCAGCGGCGTCGTACAGCGCTTGAATAGCGGCTGTCACGCAGTCACCCTCAGTCAGTCCGCGGCTGTAGAGCTTCTTGAGCGAGCCGCGGGCGAATACCGATCCCGAGCCGACGCAGTGGAAGCCGCTGTGCTCCTCGTAACGCCCGCCTGTGACGTCGTACGAGAAGATCCGGCCCTGCCTGGTCTCCAAGTCGAAGCCCGCGAACAGCGGGACGACCGCGAGTCCTTGCATTGCCAGACCCAGATTGCCGCGGATCAGCGCGGCCAGGCGGTTGGCCTTGCCATCAGCCGACAAGACTGCGCCCTCGATTTTCTCGTAGTGCTCGAGCTCAACCTGGAAGAGGCGGACCATCTCGATCGCGAGCCCTGCACTGCCGGCGATGCCGATGCAGGAGTACTCGTCGGCTGGGAAGACCTTCTCGATATCGCGCTGGGCGATGACATTGCCCATCGTGGCCCGTCGATCACCTGCCATCACGACGCCGCCGTCGAAGGTCGCCGCGACGATCGTCGTGGCGTGCGGCGCTAGATCACCGTGTACGCCGTGCGAACGCGCGGCCGCGCCCGGCATGAGCTCGGGGGCAGTAAGAGCGAGGTAGTCGGCGAAGGATGATGAGCCGGTCAGGCGGGTGCCCTCAGGCAGCATCACTGTCCGCCCTTCTGCACGAAGCTACGGACAAACTCCTCGGCGTTCTCCTCGAGCACATCGTCGATCTCGTCGAGGATCGAGTCGACATCGTCATCGAGCTTCGCCTTCGCCTCGGCGTCGATCTCGGTGGCCTCGACCTGAGCCTCGGGCTCGCTCGACTTGCGGGTGCTCTTGTGCTGCTGCTCGGACATGTCACAACCCTATCCCCGAACACCAGCGCTGGCCCGGCATTGCGCACGCGAAACTCCCGCGGGTGAGCCCCATACAGTCCTGACAGAGGATGTCGTGCAAGCCGTGTTCGGCCCAGAGTCCAGCGTCATCGTCGATCTCGTCTCCGGCCAGCCCCTGATGCGGCCCACCGGTTGCCACAGGGTGCCCATGCCCAGCGCGTGTCACCATTCGAAGCCGTTTACGATGTGGTCTGCAACACATCGCAGCAGTCCCGAACGTCACTCCACTACTTCAGGAGCTCCCGTGATCAAGAAGATTCTCGTCGGTGTCGATGACAGTAAGACCGCAGCGGCCGCGGCACTGGCCGCAGCCGAGCTCGCTGACTCCCTGAAGGCCGAGCTCCACGTCATGTCGGCATACGGCCGGTTCGAGGTCGAGCGGATCGACGCCGGCGGCGAAGAGATCATCCTCTCGACCGAGAGTTCTGGACTCGCGATCGCGCAAGAGGTGCTGCGTCCCCTGCGCCGCCAGTTCCCCGATCTCCGGACCACGGCACACGCCCACGAGGGCAAGCCCGCTGCGGCGCTGGTCGAGCTCGCCGAGCGCCTCGAGGCCGATGTCATCGTGGTCGGCAACAAGCGCGTGCAGGGCGTCGCGCGCGTCCTGGGCAGCATCGCCCGCGATGTCGTCGCCCACGCCCCGTGCGACGTCTACGTGGCGCACACCCACTGAACCAGTCCGGTCCGGTGCGGGTCAGCGACTATGCCCGCTCACCGGCCCGTGATCGCCCTGAACAGCTCGGATGCCGTGGTGCTGGTCTCGAACAGCGCGCCGACATGCTCCGCCGTGCCGCGTAGCGGCTCCATCGTCGGGATGCGCTGGAGCGAGTCGTGATCGGGGAGGTCGAAGATGACCGAGTCCCATGACGCCGCGGCGATATCGGGCGAGAACTTGGCCAGGCACATTCCACGGAAGTAGGCGCGGGTGTCTCGCGGTGGGGACGTCACGGCAGCGGCGATCTGCTCGTCGGTGAACAGCCGGTCGACGCGACCCGTACGCACGAGCTGGTGGTAGAGCCCCTTGTGTCGCCGGATGTCGTGATACTGAAGATCGACCAGGTGGAGATTGGCGTGATCCCAGTCGAGACCGTCGCGCTCGCGATAACGCTCCAGCAGAGCGAGCTTCGCGACCCAGTCGAGCTCGCGGACACACTCCATCGGATCGCGGGCGAGGCGTTCGAGAACGCTCCCCCACCGCTGCAGGATGTCGTCGGTCTGTTCATCGGAGCCCTCGCGGTCCACGAACTCGTGCGCGAGTCGGAGGTACTCCTCCTGCAGCTCGAGCGCCGTGACGGTGCGTCCATCGACGAGCTCGACCTTGTGCGTCAGCGTCGGATCGTGCGAGATGTCGTGCACCGCGGCGACGGGAGCCACGATCGCCAGGCTGTGGGAGATGAATCCCGCCTCGATCATCGCGAGCACCAGCGAGGTCGTGCCGTGCTTGAGATAGATAGCGATCTCCGAGCAGTTCGCATCGCCGATGATGACGTGGAGCCGGCGGTATTTCTTGGGGTCTGCGTGGGGCTCGTCGCGGGTGTTGATGATAGGCCGCTTCAGCGTGGTCTCAAGGCCCACGCCCACCTCGAAGTAGTCGGCGCGCTGGCTGATCTGAAAGGCGTGGACGCTGCCGTTTTGGCTTTGGCCGACGCGCCCGGCGCCCGTGAAGATCTGCCGCGACACGAAGAATGGCGTCAGGTGCTCGACGATCTGGTCGAAGGGCACATCACGGCGCATCAGATAGTTCTCGTGCGAGCCGTATGAGGCGCCCTTGTTGTCGACATTGTTCTTATAGAGGACGATCGGCGCGGTGCCGGGGATGCGGGCCGCGAGCTCTGCACCTAGGCGCATGACATTCTCGCCAGCCTTCTCCCACAAGGCGACATCAAGCGGATTCGTAACCTCGGGGCTCGAGTACTCCGGATGCGCGTGGTCGACGTACAGCCGCGCACCATTCGTCAGGATGATGTTGGCCAGGCCCAAGTCCTCATCGGTCAGCTGCGAAGCATCGGCGGCATCGCGGCTGAGATCGAACCCGCGCGCATCGCGCAACGGGCTCTCCTCCTCGTAGTCCCAATGCGCCCGCCGGGTCAGCCCGTGGGCGGCAGCGTAGGAGTTGACGACATGCGTCGAGGCAACCATGGGATTGGCATGCGGCTGCCCCTGCACCACGATGCCGTACTCGACCTCGCTGCCCTGCACCCGACGAACCGTCATGGCGTCCCCTCACTCATATGTCGAGCCTACGGGCCAATTCCTTGGCCATGTGGACGCTGTCGTCGTAGTCGGCGTAGAAGCCGAACGCTGGGATGTCGACGTATCCCGATGATCCG
>JBBSSC010000166.1:0-5547 GCA_038242465.1 Propionibacteriales bacterium
CGGCAGCTATTGGTACGCCACGACCCACTACATCGTCACGGCCGCGATCCTGATCTGGATCTACCGGCGCAGCGCATCCGAGTACGTCACCGCCCGCCGCGCGCTGGTGTTCGCGACGTTGATCGGGCTCACGTTCTACCTGCTCATCCCGACGGCCCCGCCACGTCTGGTCGACGGGTACCAAGATGTCTTGAGCCTGCACTCTGGTGTGGGCTGGTGGGGCGCCGATGCCTCGGCGCCGAAGGGCCTCGGCGGCATGACCAACGAGCTCGCGGCCTTCCCGTCGCTGCACGCAGGCTGGGCCGTATGGTGCGCGCTGGTGCTGATTCGCGCCGGCGTTCCCAGGGTTATCCAAGGTCTCGGCGTGGTCTATGCGCTCATCATGACGATCGTGATCGTCGGCACCGGCAATCACTGGGTTCTCGACGCGGTGGTCGGCTGGATCGTCGTCGGCATCGCCTTCGCCGGTGTCATCGCGTGGGAGCGCAGGAGCCCGGTTATCGCGCACGAGGACCACGTACCCATTTGAGTCATACGGTCGGGCTGCCGTGCCATGCCACGGACCCAGGCCGACGGACGGTATCCTGCGTGGGCCAGCTTCGCTTCCCATCGTTGGAGTCCGATGCGCATCGCCGTCGTCAACAACTTCTTTCCTCCTCGTCCGGGGGGATCGTCGCACCTGTCCGATCACCTGGCCCGTCGCTACGCAGCGGCAGGGCACGAGGTCTTGGTCATCACCGCGACCTACCAGGACGCCCCGAAGGAGGAGGTCTCCGACGGCCTGCGGATCGTTCGGGTCCCAGCCTGGACCCTCCCGAAGTCTCGGTTCGCCGCTAACTTCGACATCGGCTTCACACTGTCGCCGGGCGTGCGCCGGCAGGTCTTCGGCTTGCTCGACGACTTCGGGCCTGATGTGGTTCACCAGCATGGTCAATTCTTCGACCTCACTTGGCTGTCTGGATGGTGGGCCCGTCGTCGCGGCGTGCCGACGCTTCTGAGCATCCATACCCGGCTCGAGAGCCCCCTCAGCCGGTTCAACACGCTGATCTATACATTGGCCGATCGGCTGCTGGTCTGGCCCATGATGAGGCTGCACCGGCCGCGGCTGGTCGTCATGGACCGGTTGATGGCCGCCTACATCACGTCCCGCTACCGCGGGGCGCACCGCGACACCGTTGCGATCCCGGTGGGCATCGACCCGACCACGATGGAGGGCGGTCAGCGCTCCATCGTTCGTGACGAGCTCGGACTCGGAGACCGGCCGATGATCGTGTCGATAGGTCACGTCATCCCGCAGCGCAGCCGGATCGCCCTGGCCCGCGCCCTCCCGGAGATCCTGCGCTCCGTGCCCGATCTCGCGGTCGTCGTTGTGGGAGGCCTGTATCACGAGGAATTCCTACATATCGCCGACGAGCTCGGCGTGCGCTCCAGCATCATCACGGTCGGCGCCCAACCGCAGAAGTCGATCCCTGACTACCTTGCGGCCGCAGACGTCGAGGTCCACGAGCTGGAGGGCGAGGGATTCGGCACCGCGAGCCTCGAGGCGCTTGCTGTTGGCACACCGGTCGTGGCGCGGGTCGAGACCGAGAACTTCATCGGGCTGCACCTGGTCGACGGATTCCACATCTTCCAGACGCCACCGATCAGTGCATCCGATGCCAAGGCCGAGCCGGCCGCTCTCGCCGCCGCACTTATCGCGGTGTTGAGTGATCCTGCTGCTGCCCGCGCCAAGGTCTCGGACAACGCCCGCGAGCTCATCGCGGCTCACTTCACG
The DNA here is from genome assembly GCA_038242465.1 of Propionibacteriales bacterium. Classification (GTDB taxonomy): domain Bacteria; phylum Actinomycetota; class Actinomycetes; order Propionibacteriales; family Nocardioidaceae; genus Aeromicrobium. The sequence goes on from JBBSSC010000166.1 coordinate 1,775, forward strand.
ATCGATGCCGTCGCCGCCCGGCACCTCGAGGTGCTCAGCGAGATGGCCGGGATCGACGCCTCCGTCAGCTGACGGACTCGGCTGCCTCGGCGATATACGTCGCGATCTCCAGCGCGCTGGTCGCGGCAGGTGACGGCGCGTTCAGGACGTGGACCTGGTGACGTGCCTTCTGGATGATGAAGTCGTCGGCCAGGCTGCCGTCGCGGCGCACGGCCTGCGCGCGCACGCCGGAGCCCGACCGCACGATGTCGTCCTTCGTGATCTCGGGGACGAGCTGGGCCAGGCTCGCGGCGAACCGTCGGCGGGAGAACGAGCGCAGCACCTCCTGCGTGCCGGTGCGGACGTTGCGGGCCGCAAGCCGCGCGAAGCCTGGATAGAACACCGACTCCCGCGTGTCGCGCCACGAGCGCTCGCGCCACGAGTAGCCCTCGCGGGCGAGGGCCAGGACGGCATTGGGCCCCGCATGCACTGTGCCGTCGATCATCCGGGTCAGGTGAACGCCGAGGAACGGCAGGTCGGGGTCCGGCACGGGGTAGATGAGTCCGTTGACCAGTGAGGAGCGCTCGGCCGTGAGCTCGTAGTACTCGCCGCGGAACGGGATGATCCGTGCCTCGGGGACGAGCCCGGCGAGGGCTGCGATCCGGTCGCTGTGCAGGCCCGCACAGTTGACCAGCAGGTCGGCCTCGACGCGGCCGCCGCTGTGCTCGACCGTGATGCCGTCGGCGCGGCTGGAGATGGCGGTCACCTCGGCGCCGAGCACGAGCTCGGCGCCACCGAGCGCGGCCAGCTCGGCGAGCTTCACGCTGACTGCGGTGTAGTCGATGATGCCGGTCGACTCGACGCGCATCGCCTGGACGACCCGGACGTGCGGCTCGTACTCCTTGGCCTCGGCAGCCGTCACCATCCGCGCAGGCGTGCCATTGGCCTCGGCGAACGACATGAGCCGCTGTAGGCGGGGGATCTGGTCCTCGGACGTCGCGACGATGAGCTTGCCGCAGATATCGTGGGCGATGCCGTGCTCTTGGGCGAACTGTGTCATCGAGCGGTTGCCGGCCAGGCACATCGTGGCCTTCAGCGAGCCGGGCTTGTAATACGGGCCCGCGTGGATGACGCCCGAGTTGTGGCCGGTCTGGTGCGAGGCCCACTGGTGGGTCTTCTCCAGCACCGTGACTTGGTGGCCGCGTGCGGTCAGCTCGCGGGCGGCGGCGAGACCGACGATCCCTCCGCCTACGACAACGACCCGTCGAGAGAGTGTCATGGTCATACCTGTCTTTCGACGCGCGAACCATACGACGGTTCGGATTTCGTGGTGCTGCGCACGGATCGGCGGAGAGTCCGGCGAGGGGCGACGCGCTAGAGTGTGCTGCGGCGTCTGCGGGCGCTGCCGAATCACACCTTCGATCGAACGAGGCCTGAACGTGTCCGACACCGTAGCACTGGGTCAGCCCACAGTTGGTGCCGAGGAGCTGAAGGCGATCGAGGCTGTCTTTGCCTCCGGTTGGCTCTCGGGCGCGGGGCCCGCGTGCAATGCGTTCGAGGAGCGGTTCGCCGCGGTCGCCGGCACGCAGCACGCCCTGGCCACCAGCAACTGCGGCGCGGCCCTCCACCTCGGGCTGACGGTCCTGGGAGCCGGCGCCGGCGACGAGGTCATCGTCGGCGACTACACATTCCCGGCCACGGGTCACTCCGTCATGTGGACAGGCGCGACCCCCGTCTTTGCCGATATCCGCCCCGACATCTGGAGCATCGATCCAGCCGCTGTCGAGGCGCTCATCACGCCCCGCACTGTCGGCATCCTGGCCGTCGACGTCTTCGGCCAGCCCGCCGACTACGCGGAGCTGCGACAGATCGCCGATCGTCACGGCCTGTGGCTCATGGAGGACGCGGCCTGCGCGGCAGGTGCCACGTACCAGGGCCGGCCCGCCGGAAGCCTCGCGGATGTCGCGACCTTCAGCTTCCACGGACGCAAGGGCATCACGGCCGGCGAGGGCGGTGCGCTGACAACCGACGATCCCGCGCTGGCCCAGCGAGCCCGCAAGCTCCACACGTACGGCATCCTTCCGGCGATAACCCGCGAGGGAAGCACGGATCTGCCGCTGCCGAGCTTCGACGAGGCCGGCTTCAACTACCGGCTCTCTGATGTCGCCGCAGCCATCATGCAGGTACAGCTCGACCGCCTTCCCCAGCTCCTGGCCAACCGCCGTGCCACAGCGGGTCACTACACGGCACGGCTGGCCGAGATGGAGCGCGTCACTGCGCCTGTCGCGCTCGACGACCGCGAGCACCCCTGGCAGTCCTACGTTGTGACGCTCGACGAGGGAGTCGACCGCGGCGCCGTCGCGACGTACCTCAAGGCGCACGGCATCCAGTGCAACTTCGGCACATATGCCTCGCACATGCAGCCTGTCTACGGTGGACGGCAGAAGCTGTCGGTGTCTGCCGATCTCTTCATGCGCCATCTGGCCATCCCGATGCACGCCAATCTGACCACCGACGAGGCCGACCGCGTGATCGACACGCTCGCGGACGCTCTTGCCACTGTCTGACCATCCTCCGGCCGTCCACCTGGGCGGCTTTCCCACGCACACGCAAGGAGCACGATCACCTGTGACTGCCAAGAAGGTCTTCATCACCGGCGGCGCCGGCTTCATCGGCCACCATGTCGTCACCCAGCTCTTGGACAAGGGCTACGAGATCGTCATCTTCGACAACATGGTGCGCGGCGACCGCGACCGGGCCAACGCCCTCATCTCGACGGGCCGCGTCACGGTTATTGACCAGGACGTGCGCTACGGCGCTGCTGTCCACGCCGCGATGGCCGGCTGCGAGTACGTCGTCCACCTGGCCGCCGACTCGATCAACAAGAGCCAGGCAGATCCCTACGGCTCTGTCTCGGTCAACATGGACGGCGCGCACAACGTGTTCGCTGCCGCGGCCGATCACGGCGTCAAGCGCATCGTGTTCGCCTCGAGCGCCTCGGTCTACGGCGACCCCGAGAAGCTCCCGATGCACGAGGACGACAAGCTCAGCCCGCTGACGCCGTACTGCATCGGCAAGCGCACGGGCGAGGATCTCCTGGGCTACTACCAGCGCAAAAGCGGCCTGTCCTGGATCGCACTGCGCTTCTTCAACGTGTACGGCGAGGGCCAGAAGGTCACGGCGTACTACACGTCGGTCATCAACCACTTCGTCCACCGCCTCAAGAACGGCGAGGCTCCCGTCATCGACGGCGAGGGTAAGCAGTCGATGGACTTCATCCACGTCGTCGACATCGCCCGCGCCGTCGTCATGGCCCTTGAGTCGGAGCAGGCCAATGTCCCGATCAACGTCGGCACGGGCATCGACACGTCGATCGCCGAGCTCGCCGAGATCCTCATCGACGCGGTCGGCGTCGACGTCAAGCCGCAGTTCAACCCGCGCGATGTCTTGGTGTCGCGGCGTGCGGCCGATGTCTCGCGCGCCAAGGAGATCCTCGGCTTCGAGCCCACGATCGAGGTCGGCCCGGGCATGAAGCGCCTGATCGAGAACTCCTGACCCGTGGGCCTCAATGCGTCGGGGCTGCCGGACAACCCGTATCACCAGCTCGCCTGGATCGTCGGTGACCCGCACATCGGTGCGGGCACCTGGATCGGCGCCTTCGCGCTGATCGACGGCTCGGGCGGTCTGACGATCGGTGCCGGCTGCGATATCTCGGCGGGGGCCCACATCTACACGCACTCCAGCGCGCTGCGCTGCGTGAGCGGACGTCAGCACGACGTCGTCGACCGTCAGCC
>JBBSSC010000167.1:0-5530 GCA_038242465.1 Propionibacteriales bacterium
TGATGCGGGCCGCCGAGGCAGTTGAGCTGCTGCGGGCTGCCGGTGCGAGCGTGGCCACGGCCGAGTCGCTCACCGGAGGACTGCTGTGCGCAACGCTCGTGAGCGTGCCGGGTGCGTCCTATGTCGTGCGCGGGGGAGTCGTGGCCTACGCGCCCGATCTCAAGAGCGCGCTGCTCGGCGTCGATCCCGCGCTGATCGCTGAGCGGGGCACCGTCGACGAGCAGGTCGCGGCAGCGATGGCCCGCGGGGCTCGTGATCGTCTCGGTGCGACGTACGGACTCGCGACGACCGGTGTGGCAGGTCCTGATCCCAGTGAGGGCAAGCCAGCGGGCACGGTGCACATTGCGGTTGCGGGCCCTGACGGTGTCGAGACACAGCTTCTCGCGCTGGCCGGAGACCGAGACACGATCCGTGAAGAGACGGTCGCTGCGCTGTTGTCTGTGCTAGTCGCTAGGCTGGGGGAAGAATCCCGGTCCGATCGGGGTTGAGACTCATATGACAGTCGTGAACGGAGGCACCCGATGACCGCGATGCGTCAGCTCGTCGGCGAGGTGCTCCGCGCCCGCCGCATCTCGCAGGGCCTGACGCTGCGTGACGTCTCGGGCAAGGCCCGCGTCAGCCTCGGCTATATCTCCGAGGTCGAGCGTGGACAGAAAGAGGCCAGCTCCGAGCTTCTCGCGGCTCTGGCCGGCGCTCTCGAGGTGCCGCTGTCCAAGGTCCTTCTCGACGTCAGCGTGATGCTCGAGATCGAAGAGGCTTCGGTCGAGCAGATCGCCAGCATCTCCTCGATCATGCCGGGCGATGTCTCGGCATCGGCTGCCTGAGCCTGCCTCAGTGAGACACAGCGAGTTCTGGTTCCGGATGGAACATCACTTCGGGCGTGGCTACGCACGGGTGTGGGCAGACAGTCATGTCATGAGCATCCTGGGTGGCCGCACTGCCAGCCAGGCCCTCGACGCGGGTGAAGATCCCAAGACCGTCTGGCGCGCCGTCCACGCCGAGAGAGCGCTGCCGGCGTCCGAGCGCTGACCATTCGTAGCTGGGTTCGTGACACGCGGCGTGTCGCTCTTTGATCGAACACCTGTTCGGGTTATCGTTGTGCACAGGTTGGACGCATGAAGAACATTTCCACAGACGAGTCGACGAGGCTCACTTATGTCTGAGGGTTCTTCTAGCGTCGTCGATGACCGGCCACCCACGAGCAGAATCGGACCCCACCATGGCACAGCCCAACAGCTCCCTCGCTTCCGACAAGGATCGCGCCAAGTCCCTCGAGAACGCGATGGCACAGATTGACCGCGCCCACGGCAAGGGTTCCGTCATGCGACTGGGCGAACAGGCCCGTGCGCCGATCGAGGTCATCCCCACGGGCGCCACGACGCTCGACATCGCGCTCGGAATCGGCGGACTGCCCCGCGGCCGTGTCGTCGAGATCTACGGTCCTGAGTCTTCTGGCAAGACGACGGTCGCGCTGCATGCCGTCGCCAATGCGCAGAAGGCTGGCGGAGTCGCAGCCTTCATCGACGCCGAGCATGCACTCGATCCCGACTACGCCCGCAAGCTCGGCGTCGACACCGACGCCCTGCTGATCTCGCAGCCCGACAATGGTGAGCAGGCACTCGAGATCGCCGACATGCTGATTCGCTCGGGCGCGCTCGACATCATCGTGATCGACTCCGTGGCGGCACTCGTGCCCCGCGCCGAGATCGACGGTGAGATGGGCGACAGCCACGTCGGCCTGCAGGCGCGTCTGATGAGCCAGGCGCTGCGCAAGATGACGGGTGCCATCAACGGTTCGGGCACTACCGCGATCTTCATCAACCAGCTCCGCGAGAAGATCGGCGTCATGTTCGGTACGCCCGAGACCACGACGGGCGGCAAGGCGCTGAAGTTCTACGCCTCGATCCGCCTCGACGTCCGGCGCATCGAGACGCTCAAGGACGGCACCGACATGGTCGGTAACCGCACCCGCGTCAAGGTCGTCAAGAACAAGCTCGCCCCGCCGTTCAAGCAGGCCGAGTTCGACATCATGTACGGCCAGGGCATCAGCCGCGAAGGCAGCCTGATCGATGTCGGCGTCGAGACGGGCTTCGTCCGCAAGGCCGGTGCCTGGTACACCTATGAGGGCGATCAGCTGGGCCAGGGCAAAGAGAAGGCCCGCGCATTCCTCAAGGACAATCCTGATCTCGCCGTAGAGCTCGAGAAGCGCATCATGGAGCACATGGGGATCGGCCCCGACGCCAACAAGCCCGCGCTCGAGGTCGCCCCGGAGCCTGATCTGCCGGCCACCGAGTTCTGATCCTGATGGACTCGTCGACAGTCGAAGACAGCGGCGAGACCCTGCCCGAAGAGATGGCCAGAGCCCGACAGCTCGTCTACGACCGGTTGGCCATCCAGGCTCGCAGTCGCGCAGAGCTGGCTCAGGGGCTCACCAAGAAGCAGATCTCCGTCGAGGTGGCCACGGCGGTCCTCGACAAGTTCGAGGCCGCCGGGCTGATCGACGATACGGAGTTCGCGCACTCGTGGGTCCAGTCCCGGCACCGAAGCAAGGGATTGTCCTCGCGGGTGCTGGCCATGGAGTTGCGGCGCAAGGGTGTTGACGACGAGATCGTGAGCGCAGCGCTCGAGGGTCTTGATCCCGATGACGAGCTCGAGGCGGCTCACCGACTCGTTCAGACCAAGCTGCGCTCGATGTCGAGATTCGACCATGCCACCAAGCTTCGTAGACTCACAGGCCTGCTGGCTCGCAAGGGCTACTCATCGCAACTGGCGTTCGAGGTCGTACGGCATGAGCTAGGCGCCGAGGCCGAGCCGCTCGACTCAATGTGAGCGGTTGGCCTAAAGGGTTTCGCGGTGCGCTGTGGCAGCGATATCGTGCCGGGCATGTATGACCTGAGCTTCCGCAGGCTGACTGACGATGACCTACCGGCGCTCGTCGAGTGGATGGCGGCAGAGCATGCGCAGCCCTGGTTCGGCGACGAGCCCCGAAGTCCCGAGCTGGCGCGGCAGCGCTACGCCCGAGAGCTCGACGGGACAAGCGCCACTCGGATGTGGGTCGTCGAGCTTGAGGGCAGAGCCATCGGCTATGTGCAGGACTATCCCGTCGTCGCCTACGACGACTTCGCGGTGCGCGTGCAGGATCCGCAGGCCATCTCCTTCGACTATCTGATCGGCGAACCCGATCTAGTCGACCAAGGCATCGGCACCGAGATGATCGGCGCCTACTGTCGCGACATCCTGTGTCGCGACTATCCGGACGCCCCGCGATTCGTCGCGAGCCCAGACGTCCGAAATATCCGCTCGATCCGCGTGCTGGAGAAGTGCGGCTTCTCCCAAGGGCTCTGGATCCAGCCCGAGGCGGTCTCGCATCCCGAGGTGGTGTGCACTGCGTCGCGCACTCTGTTCGAGTGGAGTGTCAGAGCGTTCGAGTGAAGTGTCAGAGCGAGTCGCGGATGCGATCGATGGTGGTGGCTTCCGCGTCGAAGAAGCCCAGACCCCATTCGGCCACGCGCGCCGGGTAGGCGACGCTCTCTCTGTCGCCGAGCATCTCGCGGACGGCTTCGAGCTCACGGCGCCGAGCGGTCAGTGCGACCTCATAGCTGTCGAGCATCGCCCTGACCTCGTCGGTGCCCATCATGCTGCCGAGCATCAGACGTAGTGCGATCGGATGCTTGAGCACGGGGAATTCGTGCTCGGAGGTGTGCAGCCACCTCTTGAGGGCCTTCTTCCCCGCAGGTGTGATCCGAAAGTGTCTGGTGGTCCGGCGTCCCGAATTCTCCTCATCGGCTCGTACGTACTCATGCGAGCTGAGCCGCTCGAGCTCGGTGTAGATCTGGCTCATGGCCGGCGATACCCAGTAGAAGCGCAAGGTCCGGTCGGCGAACTGCTTGAGCTCATAGCCGGTCATTCCGTCGTCCGAGCCGGTGTCGATGACCAACAGGCTCAGGAGGGCGTAGGAAGTGGTTGACAGGGGCACGGCCATGTATCTAGCGTACTGTTCCAATTAGGAATACGAAGGAGTTGGGTCATATGGCCGAAGTCGTGCTGCTGGCCGGAACCCGCAAGGGGCTTTTCATCGGACGTTCGGATGCCGCCCGAGAGCGATGGCAGTGGGATGCGCCGGCGTTCCCGATGGAGGAGATCTACTCCGTGGCCATCGACAGACGGGGCGACGTTCCGCGCCTCCTGGTGGGGTCCACGAGCTGGCACTACGGTCCTCGCGTCTGTCGCTCGGATGACGGTGGCCGCACGTGGGACGAATCGCATACCGGCACTGTCCGATTCCCCGAAGAGCTGGGTGAATCTGTCGAGCGCATCTGGCAGCTGCAACCGTCGGGGGCTGACGGTGGTGTCGTGTGGGCGGGCACCCAGCCGTCCGCATTGTTCCGCTCGCAGGATCGTGGTGAGACCTTCGAGCTCGTGCGCAGCCTGTGGGACCACCCTCACCGACCCGAGTGGCAGCCCGGATTTGGTGGTCAGGCCATCCACACGATCGCGCCGCACCCGACCGATCCCGAGATCGTGACGGTCGCGATGTCGACCGGCGGTGTCTATCGCACCGAGGATGGTGGGCATACTTGGACGCCGCACAACCACGGCATCCGAACCGACTTCATGCCGGGTCCTGAGCCCGAGTTCGGTCAATGCGTGCACAAGGTGGCCGTCGACGCCGGAGATCCCGATCGCCTCTACGCCCAGAATCACGGTGGTGTGTTCCGCTCCGACGACGGCGGAGACAACTGGAAACCCATCAGCAAGGGCCTGCCCGCCGACTTCGGTTTCCCGATCGTCGCGCATCCGCGCGTGCCCGGGACGATCTACGTCTATCCGCTGACGGCCGACATCGAGCGTTTCCCGCCCGCAGGAAAGCCCGCGATCTGGCGTTCGAAGGATGCGGGGGAGTCCTGGGAAGAGACCGGCCCGGGTCTGCCTGACGAAGCGTGGACCGTGGTGCTGCGCGATGCCTTCAGCACCGACGAAGCCGATTCTGTCGGTCTATACGTCGGCACTCGCCACGGCGCGATCTGGGTCAGCAACGATGAGGGAGACTCCTGGGCGGAGGTGCGCACCAACCTCCCGGACGTCTTGTGCGTTCGCGCAGCCGTCCTGTAGAGACAGCTAGGTTACTTACGGGTAACCTAGGCGCATGTCATCGACGTTGGAGTTGTACAAGAAGGTCACCGCGCTGCCGCAGGGCAAGCGCCTGTTCTCGATCCTGTACGGGCAGAAGGCCCCCTACTTCGCGTCGATCCACATGACGGTCGAGGAGATGCAACCGCATCTGGGCAAGGTCGTGATCCCGAATCGGCGCTCGGTCAAGAATCACATCGGCACGATCCACGCCATCGCGGCGTGCAATGGCCTGGAGGCCGCGATGGGTCTGCTCGCCGAGGCCACTTGCCCGTCCGACATGCGCTGGCTGCCCAAAGGTATGGACGTCCAGTACCTCGCGAAGTCGACCACGGCGCTGACCTGCACCGCCGAGACGACCGAGGCCGACTGGGCCGCCGCGCCGAACGTCCCGGTCACA
>JBBSSC010000168.1:0-5522 GCA_038242465.1 Propionibacteriales bacterium
CGGTCCCGAAGGCCAGGGATGACTTGCCGGATCCGGACACGCCCGTGAACACGACGAAACAGTCGCGCGGCAGGTCGATGTCGACATCACGCAGATTGTGCTCGCGCGCCCCTCGGACGCGGATCCAGCCCGATGAGCCGTCGGGAAGGGGGGTGCCTCGCAGATCGGATTCAGGTGTCTCAGGCATCCTCCGAACCTACTGGCCAGGCTCCGCGCCCGCCTCTTCACTCGCGGCGCGTGCTGCGGTGCTGAGGCGTTCGACTAGATCGGTCATTCGGCTCAGCTCATCGTCGTCGTAGGTGCCGAGGACCTCGTTCATGTGTGTGGCCAGCAGCCCGAACATCGAGGCACCGACCGACCGAGCCTGGTCGGTGATCTCGACGCTCACGGCGCGACGGTCACCCTCGACCCGTTCGCGCCGCATGTGGCCGGACCGCTCGAGGCGATCGAGCATCGCGCTGGTGGCGGACGGGCTCAGGCGCAGGCCCTTGCTGAGGTCCTTGGGCGAGGCTGTCCCGCGCTGCATGACGAGTCCGATCGCGTCCAGATCTGTGCGGTGCACCGAGTGTTGACGGCTGACTTCGCCGATATAGCGCTCGGTCTCAAGATTGAACCTGCGCAGGGCTGTGACGAGGCCTTCGGCGGCCGGGCTCGACGACGGAGGCCGGTTCGCGGAGGTCATGCTCGCATCGTACTATTTCTTTCGTGGAATCATTCGATCGTCAAAGTAAACCGGCCAAGCGTCAGCCGGGACGCGGCACGTCGATCGTAGTGACGCTGCTGTTCGTGCTCCTCAGCGGAGCCGTGTTCGCGCTTGCGCCGCAGGCGAAGGAGTCGAATGCGCCGACCGCGGGCCTGCCCGACACGGCCGACTCCACTGCCGTGGCCCGCATTCAGCAGACCCTGCCACGCAGCGACGTCGCCCCGGCAATCGTCGTGGTGAGCCGCGATGGCGAGGTGCTCAATGCCGACGACCGGGCAGCCGTGGCGCAGCTCGGCGAGACTTTGACCCGTTTCGCGCTCGACGGCGAGACGTCTGCACCCGTCTACGCCGAGAATGGCGAGGTAGGACTGCTTGCCGTCCCGCTGAAGGCGTCGAGTGGCGACGAGAAGATCGATGACATCCGGGCCGCAATCGCTAAGGAGTTGCCCGACGGCCTCACGGCAGAGGTCACCGGGGGACCAGCCTTCTCGTCCGATATCAAGGACGTCTTCGCGGGGGCCGATGTGCGCCTATTGGTCGCGACCGCACTCGTGGTCGCACTCCTCCTGCTGGTCACGTATCGCAGCCCGTGGTTGTGGCTCGTCCCGCTGATCGTGGTCGCGATCGGCGACCGTGTCGCATCGCTCGCAGTGGCGACCGCGACGCAGGTCTTCAACTACAACGTCGACGGTTCCACGAATGGCATCACATCGGTGCTGGTGTTCGGCGCGGGCACCAACTATGCGCTGTTGTTGATCGCCCGCTATCGCGAGGAGCTGCGCAGGCATGACGATCGGTTCGCGGCGATGCGAGCCGCCTGGCGCCAGGCCGCGCCGGCGATCCTCGCGAGCTCGGTCACCGTGATGCTGGCCCTTCTCACGCTCTCATTCGCTGACACACCGTCGAACCGTGCGCTCGGCTGGTCGGCTGCGATCGGCATCGCGGTGGCCGTGCTGTTCGGTCTGGTCGCGCTCCCAGCGGCGATGGTGCTGTTCGGGCGCAACCTGTTCTGGCCGTTCGTGCCAAGAGTCGGCCAGGACGATCCCTCGCGCACCGGCGTGTGGTCGAAGATCGGACGTGCTGTGGTCACCAGACCGCGGACGTTCGTCGCTGCTTCCGCAGCATTCCTCGCGGTGCTCGCGATCGGCGCTGTGGGCATCGACGTCGGCCTGACCCAGAACGAACGGTTCCGCGAGACTCCAGAGGCCGTTCTGGGCCAACAGAGCCTTGCTCAGGCCTTCCCGGCCGGATTCGCCGAGCCCACCATCGTCATGGCTCGCCCCGACGCCGTCGCGGACGTAACGAAACGTATCGAACGGGTCGACGGCGTCGCCTCGGTGATCGCCGGCCCGGCATCCGATGACTGGGCCGAGCTGGACGTCGTCCTCGACAGCGACCGCGGTTCCGACCAGGCTGGGACGACGATCGGGGAGCTGCGGTCCGAGCTCGGCCAGAAGGTCTTGGTGGGCGGACCGGACGCCCAGGATCTCGACGCTGCAGACGCGGCGGGCCACGACAGGACGCTGATCATCCCTCTCGTGCTGCTGATCGTCGTCAGCATCCTGCTCCTGTTACTGCGTTCGATCGTTGCAGCCGTCGTCCTGGCGCTGACAGTCGTCGCGACGTATGCCACCGCGATGGGGGCGGGCTGGTTCGTCTTCACCCACTTCTTCGACTTCCCGGCGATGGATCTGCCGGTTCCACTCTTCGCCTTCATCTTCCTAGTGGCGCTGGGCGTCGACTACAACATCTTCCTGACGACGCGGGCCCGCGAAGAGGCCGCAAACCTACCCATCGGCCGTGCCATGATCTCGGCGCTGGCCGTGACCGGAGGTGTTATCACCAGCGCAGGGATCGTGCTCGCGGCGGTGTTCGCGGTGCTAGGAGTGCTGCCCCTCGTGACATTGACCCAGATCGGCGTCATCGTTGGCATCGGTGTCCTGCTCGACACGCTTGTGGTCCGCAGCCTGCTGGTGCCGGCGCTCGCGACGTTGCTGGGCGAGCGCTTCTGGTGGCCGAGTCATCCGGGCTCCGCGGCGGTTGGGAGCCAGCAGCCTGGGTACGCCAAGGGCATGAGTGACTACGAAAACACACAGTTTGAGGCAATCCAGGCAGTCGTCGACCGGGTGTCGTCATATCAGGACGGCGCGACCGAGACAACCGTCGAACAGGAGCTCCGCAAGGGCTTCGACGAGGTGGCTGTTGAGGTCGAACCTGCTGATGTGGCTAAGCTCGCCGAGGCGATCAACGAGCAGAATGGCGACGTGTCGGCGCAGGAGGTGTTGGGCTGATGACCACACCGCGGGACCAGCAGCTCGACAAGCTGGTCGAGCTGACGAAGGAATCCCGGTTCTGCATGTTGACGACTGTGGACGCCGACGGCTCACTGGTCAGCCGGCCCATGACGCGGCAGGACATGGATCTGGACGTCGAACTGTGGTTTATCGCGACGCGCGATTCACGCAAGGTCGGCCAGATCCGAGCCAATCCCTCGGCATCGGTCACCGTTGTCGGTGGCAGCTCGTGGGTGTCGCTGGCAGGCACGGCTGAGGTCGTCGACGACCTCGCCAAACTGAAGGAACTGTGGAGCACGTTCGCTGAGGCGTGGATCCCGGAGGGCCCTGAGGATCCCAACGCGATCCTGATCCGGGTCGACGTCAGCACGGCGGAGTACTGGGACAACCCCGGCGGCCGCATCGCAAACGTCGTCTCGCTGGTCAAGTCCAAGGTCACTGGCAAGCCATATGACGGTGGCGAGAACGAAGTGCTGACCGGGCTCTGACCACGCGCGTCGATCCCGGACAATGGCGAGGTGGCTCGAGCCCTTGGGCCACTTCGTCATCATCATTTTCGGGAGCACACATGACACTGGCCAAAGACCACAGCGACGTCATGGCAGTCGGCGGCGCGATCCTGGTCGGCACGGACGGCTCGTGCGTCAAGAATCCCGGGCCGACTGGCTGGGCCTATGTGGCTGATGACGGAACGTCGGCGTGTGGCGGGCTGATCACGGGCACTAACAATATCGGTGAGCTACTGGCCGTCGAGAATGCCCTGCGCGACTTCGCCGATCGTCCGCTCGTGATCCAGGCTGACTCCAGTTACACCATCGGCTGCTCCACGACGTGGGCGTCCGGCTGGGCTCGCAACGGCTGGCGCAACTCCAAGAAGGAGATCGTTGCGAATGTCGAGATCGTCCAGGCCATCTATGCCCTGATGCAAGCCCGTCGCGATTGCGGCACCCCGGTGTTCTTCCAGAAGGTCAAGGCACACCTGACGGATGTATCGGTGTGGCCGCTCAACGTCGCGGCCGATGCGCTGGCCGGACAGGCGTCTGCACGGGCTGCCCGCGGCGATGTCGCCGAGGTGCGGCAGACATCGGTCCTGCGCTGAGGCAAATGCGAGTTGCGCCAGGGCTAGTCGGGGTGTTGCGTGGGCGTGGCGAATGATCTGGCGGGTCCTGAGAAGGAAAAGTTGCTGGCCGACGCAGCAATCATGGCGAACATCGCTAGCCGCAGCGGCCGCAGCGAGAGCGGCGGCCGCGTCGCGCGGTGGGACGTCCCGAGGTCTCGGATGCAGCCTGCCGACTGGCGCTTCTCGCAGGACGAGAACCACGACGCCGTCAAGGAGGTCTCGGTCACGGCCAGCGCGACAAGTGGCTGGATCCCCACCTTCGCCGACTATCTCTAGGTGTCGCTGACGAACTCCAGCGCATTCAGCCCCACCGACACGATGCCGCTCTCGACCCGCCCGAAGATCCTGATGGGCATCCAGGCGATTGCGGCGCTGCTGGCGGCGCTGCTGGTCATCGCGCGGGCGGTGGGCTCGTTCGCGGGCTGACCGAGACGGTGCAGACCAGGCCGAGATGATCGGAGCTGTCGGGCTCGGTGATCTGCACGCGTCCGTCCAGCACCGTGGTGCGTGGGCCGAGATAGATCGCGTCGAGGTGCCTGCCATCGCGCGGCACGGGCTCGCCGATCGCATGGTGCACCCTGTGGTCGACGTTGACGACATCGGTGGCGTGGCGCCAATCGATGTAGCCCGCAGCTTGTAGGATCCCGCGGGGGGTGTCGGCACGCACCGCGATGTTGTTGAGATCGCCGGCGAGGACGTCGACGTCGAACTGCCCACACAGTTCGGCCAGGCGTCGGCCCTGTAGCTCGCGCGACGCCTCCGCCTTCTCGGCCGTCGTGTGGACCGACGACGACAGATGCGTCGTGGCACCGGTCCACTCGGTGCCGCTTCCCAGGTGCTCGTAGCGCGCGATCGTGGCGTAGCGCTGCTGCCGCGTCCGGGTTCCGAGCTCTATCTCCCACGAGCCGATCAGGCGATGGACGCGCGGATCGCTGTAGACATCGTTGCGCCCGTGCTCAGACCTGACGACGTCCCAGTGGGGGAGGATCTCGGCGAGGCTGCGACGCTCTGCGCCCTGGTTGACCTCGACCAGGAAGTAGACGCTCGCCAGCATCCCATCGGGCCCGTTCAGCTCTCGACTCAGCCGCACCGCACGGCCCGGCCAGCGGTGACGGGTCAGGGTCCAGTTGGAGCCGAGGACGTTCTTGAAGCCGAGGCGGAAGGTCGCCGTCATCCCGCGAGGCTACCGGATGTGCTTGCCTGCCGAGCGGACGCGTGACCGACCTTGTAGCGTCGAAGGGGATGCCACTCCTCAACACTCCCGTCGGCCGGCGGATCGTCGCGCTGGTTCCGCGCGAACTCCGAGACAAGGTGCCGCGCGACCACCTCGAGACCGACGCCGCCTTCACCAGGCGACGCCGCGTCGTGGCCGGAGTCAGCCTGGCTGGCGCGGCCCTGCTGGGCC